>CAZLDP010000160.1:0-6323 GCA_964558145.1 uncultured Prolixibacteraceae bacterium
CAATACTTCAACTCAAATGTTATCAAAGGTGCCGGAAACATTGGAATCCTTTGATGCAATACAAATCAGGAACTTAGCCATTGAACGGGAGGTGGCCCTAAATGAACCCTCGTGGTTGGATTATATTCCGTACGAAATATCCACACGTTATAAATCACCGCGCCCGAAAGATTACGAGATGATTTACCCGAATGTTGACTGGGAAAAAGCGATGTTTAAAGATGTCGGATTTTCCCATAAGGCCACCGTAAATGCTTCCGGCGGAAATAAATTTGTCCGCTATTTCGGTTCATTAGCATATCTGCATGAAGGGGATATGTTTAAGGACTACGAGAATTATAAAGGTTATGTCCCCAATTACAATTTTGATCGTTTTAATTTCAGGAGTAACCTCGATTTTCAGGTTACCCAGTCGACCAACATAAAGATGAATCTTTCGGGATATTATAGTCAAAAAAACACGAACTATAATGGTCAGGAAGGAAGCCACGACTATCTGATGTGGCAGTCTGTTTATTTTATGCCCCCCGACGTGTTTTTACCCCAATATTCCGACGGACGATGGGGGTGGTCACCAACGGCGGGAAATTTGTATAATCCGGTGGCAGTGGTTAACAACGTTGGAGTTAGAAAACTAAAACGAACCCAACTAAGTGTTGATGTAGAAGGCAATCAAAATCTTGATTTTATAACAAAAGGCTTAAGTGTAAAGGCTATTATAAATTATGACAATACCATTGTTGGAGAGGGTGGAATCTATGATAACACAAATTCCGCGTGGCCTCTTATGGAGAAAAGCAATACGCCCTATATAGTCATCGATCCCTTATTATATAAGGGTCCCGACCAGGACCCGAGAGAATATACCACCTATTATCCTATTGGGGGGGTATATAAATACGACTGGGTACAATTGCCTTGGACAATTCTCCCTGAAACTGTTGGATCAGGAGTAATTCGAAGATTAAAGTATCAAATTCAATCAAATTACTCGCGGCAGTTTGGATTACATAATATTACTGCTATGGGAGTCTTTTCACGGGACGAGTATGCGAGTGGGAATATGTTTAGAAATTATAGGGAAGACTGGGCATTTAGGTCTACCTATGATTATGATACACGATACTTATTGGAAATCAATGGTGCGTATAACGGATCAGAGCAATTCGGACCTGGGTATCGATTCGACTTTTTCCCTTCTGTAGGTATCGGTTGGAATCTCTCAAGTGAAAAGTTTTTCCATATTGATTGGATGAACAAGTTGAAGTTCCGCTATAGCTTGGGGTATGTCGGCGATGATAGAGTAAATGCACCCAGGTGGCTGTATACAACCCGTTACTCCTACGGAGGAGCTTCCAGACTAGTTGACAACATATCGAGTACAAGCCCTTATCTATGGTATAAAGAGTTAGCCGTAGGTAATCCCGATATTCATTGGGAAAAGGCTCAAAAGCAGAATTACGGAGTTGAGTTAGGTTTATTGGAAAACCTATTCACCATTAATTTCGAGTACTTTAAAGAAAAAAGAACCGATATTTTACTTGCCGGAAGCGGACGAAGTGTCCCCGATTTTTTCGGCGCTACGCCGGCTCCCGCTAATATAGGACAAGTTAATTCGGGAGGCTTTGAATCGGAACTTAAATTTAATAAACGATTTCGTGATTTATACTTATGGTCTTCTTTCGCTTTTACGCATGCAAAAAATAAGATAATGTTTGCAGATGATCCGGTTTTATTACCCGATTATCAAAAAAAACAGGGATTCCCCATCGGTCAGGTTAACACGCAAATAAAAACCGGGTTTTATAACAATTGGGATGAAGTGTACGCAAGTGTGGCGACTGAAACAAATGATTTAGCCATGATGCCCGGGTTCTACGATTTACTTGATTTTAACGCTGATGGAGTGATCAATAGTTTTGACGCTGTTCCCTACGGTTATTCCGAAGTGCCTCAAAATACTTTTAGCAGTTCTTTGGGCTTTGAATACAAGAATTTTAGTGTAATGGCTCAACTCTACGGTGTAACGAATGCGTCGCGTATTATTCCTTTAATGAATTTTGCAAAGCCCTCGAATTGGAATGTAGTTTTTGCTCATGTGAGGGATTATTGGTCTAAAGAGAATCAAAATGCCACCTCTTTTTTGCCCAGATGGAAGACACAGGGACAGAATATAGGAGATTACTATTTGTACGATGCTTCTTATATCCGGCTTAAAACAGTTGAATTGGCCTATCTCTTCAATAGGAGTAACAATAAATGGCTTGAAAATACAGGAATTACTTCTCTAAGGATGTATGTGAATGGTGATAATCTGTTTTTCTGGTCAAAACTTCCCGACGATAGGGAAGCAGCTTGGTCCGGGGGATCTGCAAATACAGGCGCTTATCCCACAGTGAAAAGAATAAATATTGGCATTAACCTGACGTTTTAAATAATAATCAAGATGAAAAGAATAAACAATATATTGTTAATTATATGCATGCTTTCCATCTGTTCCTGTGAAAGTTATCTGGACAAATCTCCTCAGTCAGATATTGAGGAGAATGATGCTTTTAGAAATTTTATCAGTTTTCAGGGATTTGTGGAAGAGTTGTACAATTGCATTACCGATTATCATAAAGTAGGGGCATGGAGCGCCTATCTGTTTGCCGATGAAACTTTATATAATACTCCTTATGCATTTGATTTAGGAAACTATTGGGCTCAGGATCGCCCGTTTATGGGACCTACTGCTGATACAGGTTTAAATCCGAAAACCAAGAGGGTATGGCCGTTGTGTTGGTATGGCATCCGGAAAGCTAACTTGGGGTTAAGCAAACTTGATTTATTGACCGATGCAACCCAAGAGGAAAAAGAGATCATCAAAGGGCAATGTTTGTTTTTCCGTGGATGGTTCCATTTCGAATTAATGCGTTATTGGGGAGGATTGCCTTATATCGATAAATCTCTGTCTTCCTCAGACGATTTGAATTTGCCGAGATTGAGTTACAGGGAAACTGCCTTAAAGGCTGCTCAAGATTTTGCAGACGCGGCTGAATTGCTTCCTCTTGACTGGGATCAAACGGCTGTTGGAAAAAGAACGCAGGGAGATAACCGGCAACGGGTTAATAAAATCCATGCATTGGGCTATCTGGGCAAAGATTTGTTGTATGCGGCAAGTCCGATGATGAATGAAGAGTCTACCGGGAACAATTCTTTTGATGCCGAACTGTGTAAACAAGCGGCCGAAGCTTTTGGGAAAGCGATCGATCTATGCGATAAAACCAATGTTTACAAATTGCATAATTGGGAGAATTGGACCGATAATTTCTGGATATGGTCTCCCGGCAACAGAAAAATTTCCGGAGGAACGGAAGTTATCATGAATCCGACCGTGTATGACCGTGGAAGAGTGCGTTGGTCAACTGTAACGGGAACTCTTCCTACGCAATTTGGAGGGGGATATTCCGGAGTTGACGTGCCCGCGCATAGCTTTGTTAAAAATTATGCCATGGCCAACGGTTTGCCAATTGATGACCCCGATTCCGGTTTTAATCCAAACGATCCCTGGACGGGACGTGAACCCCGTTTTTATTCGGATATAATTATTGACGGCGATCGGATGGTCATAAGCGCTGCCGGTGGCAATAACCGCTTTGCCCAATTGTATAACGGAGGATTTCATCGAGCAACAACTGGAGGCAGCATATCCGGCTATTATTATAAAAGATTCTCGCCTATTGGATGCAATCCTTGGGATGGTAATAAATGGAATAATTTCCAGGCGTATGTTCCCTTTCTACGCCTTGCAGATGTGTATCTGATGTATGCTGAATCATTATTACATGGTTATGGCTCTGCCACCTCCAGTTCTACTGTTTTGAATCTGACGGCGGAAAAAGCTGTAAATATAATTAGGAACCGGGCAAAGCTTCCGAATCTCACCACAAAATATACGGCGACAAAAGAGGCGTTCATGGGAGAGATTATCCGTGAACGGGCGGTAGAATTGGCGTATGAAGCCCATCGTTTTTGTGATTTGCGCAGATGGAATATACATGGGAACATGAAATATAGAGAAAAAACGGCTATTGATTTTGATCGTGGAGCGAATGGGAAACCGGTTAATTTACAGGAAAGAATTATCATTACCCGTGTTGTTGAAAAAAAACATAACTGGTTGCCATTACCGCTTTCAAATACTAATTTATATCCTGAATTTCCTCAAAATCCGGGATGGTAATATTCTAATAATCAGATCTAAAATTGCAAGAATATGAATAATATATATATCAGAACATTAGCCTTGTTTATCTCTATAACCCTATTATTTTGCGGAGAGACTTTTGCCGGGATAATGATGAATGATTCTGGATTAGCGACTGAGAATCAAGTTTTTCCTGTCGATGAAATGAATATTTCTGAGAGAAATGTTTCAAACGATACTGTCAATATCGCTTTTGGGAAAATAAAACGAGAAAATATTATAGGATCAA
Source organism: uncultured Prolixibacteraceae bacterium (assembly GCA_964558145.1). Classification (GTDB taxonomy): domain Bacteria; phylum Bacteroidota; class Bacteroidia; order Bacteroidales; family Prolixibacteraceae; genus UBA1413. The sequence goes on from CAZLDP010000160.1 coordinate 4,479, forward strand.
TAAGTTTTATTAATTCAGAACCGATATTAAAAAATGACAATGTCCAATTTACTTCAGAAGCCATATTTGCCCGTATTCCCGGTTTGCTGGGATATAACAATATACGGGGTGTCGGTAGCGCTTTGTTTATTGTTGATGGATTGCCTCGCGATATATCCACCATTAATTTTGCAGAAGTAGAACAGGTAACGGTGTTAAAAGATATCAACTCGTCGGTTTTATATGGTAGTGCGGCTGTCAATGGAGTTGTCCTGATTACTACAAAGAGAGGGGATACCAGAAAAAAACAGATCAATGTGACAGGTTATTATGGGATCTCAACACCTTTAAGACTTCCCTCCTATTTATCATCTGCCGACTATATGACGTTATACAATGAAGCCCGTCAAAATGACGGTTTACCCAAATTGTATGATGACGAATTGATCAATAAGTACCGGACCGGAGGCAATACTTATTTGTATCCCGATGTGGATTATTATTCCCGGGAATATCTCAGATCGTATAAACCGTTTTTTAGAGCATTGACTGAATTTTCGGGTGGCAATAATGTAGCAACGTATTATTCAAATGTCGGTTGGGAGCAGATTGGGAGTATATTGAATTTTGGGGAAGGAAAGGAAAACCAAATGAACAGGTTTAATATCAGGGGAAATGTGGATTTAAAAGTAAATTCTTTTATTACCGGAGCTCTTGATGCCGTTGCCGTGATAACCAACGAAAAAGGTCCTGTATCTGATTATTGGGCTGGAGCTTCCACATTGAAACCTAATTTATTCACCCCTATGTTGCCCATAAACAATGTGAGTCAATCGTTAAAGGAAACACTGCTCACTTCGCGCAGAAATGATATTGGCGGATTATATATTCTGGGTGGAACACAGAATTATTTAACCAACCCAATTGCCGATATTTACTTTGGAGGAGAAAGTGTAAATGTTCAAAATTATCTCTCTTTCAATAACAGAATCAATTTCGATTTAAATAAAGTTGTTGAAGGCTTGTCATTTCATACTAACATTAGTTTCGATTATTTGTCTTCGTATGATCAATATATTGACAATACGTATGCCGTTTATGAGGCGAAAAAATGGGATGGAGACACCATTGTTGAACTTGCCAAATATGGGAACGACACGAAGCCGGGAATTCAAAAGATAAAAAATGCTGCTTATGAACGTAAGATTGGCTTTTACGGCTTGTTGGATTATAAAAAGAGTTTGAATGAATACCATCAATTTTCTGCTTCTTTATTGGGAATTGGAAATCTTTATAAACGTGCTTCGGACTACCAGAGTACTAAAAACTCCAACTTAGGTTTGCGACTTAATTACTGTTATAATCAAAAGTATCTGTTTGATTTTAGTGGCGCTTATATACATTCCGTAAAACTCACTAAAAAATCGAGAAATGCTTTTTCTCCAACTTTCGGAGTCGCCTGGTTGCTTAGTTCGGAAGATTTTATCTCTTCGGTAAACGCTATTGATTACTTAAAAGTTAAATTAACAGGTGGCATTATTAATAGCGATACCGGAATAAACGGTTTCTTTTATCATATCAATCCTTATGAATTTAGCGGATCCTATTCCTGGCAAAAAGGGTTGATGCAAGATGCCGTGAGGTCTCTATACGGGGAAAATGGTAATTTAGGATTTGAAAAGCGAAAAGACCTGAATTTTGGGATCGAGGGGATATTTTTTAACCAAACACTGAGTCTGGAAGCCAATCTGTTCAGAAGTATTCATTCCGATATATTCATTTTTTCCCAACCAATCTTTCCAAGCTTTTATTCGGATTTTGTCCCGTATAGAAATTACGCTGAAAATGCTTTCAACGGGGCGGAAG
>CAZLDP010000161.1:0-2029 GCA_964558145.1 uncultured Prolixibacteraceae bacterium
CCTCATTGTTACGCGCAATTCCGGTATAAAGCATCTCTCCCCCGTTCCGGAATTCTATCCCCGCCAGCGGTTTAATGCCTGCCCGCGTGCATTCCTGCACAAAATCAGGAATGCCCGAGGAATTGTTGATGTCAGTCAACACCATGGCGCTTACCCCATTCCGGGATGCTTCCTCCACCAGCCGCTCTACAGACAGCGTACCGTAACACAAACTGAAATAACTGTGGCAATTCAAAAACATTTGATTATATTTTAATCATTTTTTCGATTATAATATAATCCTTAAATTGAAATCCGCAAGCAGAAAAATGTGATCCGGTATTCTGAAATTCGTAATCGGAGTCTTCGACCGGCAACCGGTTTAGGAACACAGCCAACCCCTGTAACCAGGGGCTACCGGTGCGCAGCGAAGGCTTCCGGTCAGGCTGTCAGCTCCTCTCATGCCATGGCAGGGGGATGTTGTTGATGTTCATTCTGATCCTTCGTTCGGAAGGATAATAGTTGTTGGTACGGGTACCCAGATTTTTAAGCCACCCCAGCGGGATTCCCCTGTACGAAACCAGCATCCAGCCTTTTCCGGTTGTTTCTGCCGAAAGGTTTTCCTTTCGCAGGAAAGCGACAGCCTCATTCAGGTCTACGGTCCGGACAGGGAAAGCGGATGGATTGAACACCAGGGAATGGGCAAGATCGGGATGCGGGATAAACTGTTCGCCCGCCATTGATGCCAGGCAGGTACCGGATTGCACGATCCTCAGGTGTTTTTCCAAATCACCCAGGGTACGGAGCCAACCGGCAGGGAAGATATCCATTTCGTTTTCCCTCCTCAGGAAAGCGACCTCACTCTCGGGAAGGATCCATTTGTCAAGTGCAGCCGCCGTTGTTTTGGAAGCCAGTTCCCGGTTCCGGAGGGCCAACCTGCTCCGTGGGGCGCCGGGTGAGTCTCCCGGTTTTCTGATCACGGCCATAAAAAAGCCTTCCCCCCGGATGCGGTCGGGTGAAAACTGGTATCCTGCAACTCCATTCCCCGGATGGATGGTCTCAATATTCCACTCAGGCAAAAGGGGCACTTCCACCGGTATGGCTTCGGTCTGACTGACCAACCACTCCACATTTTCCTCATTTTCGGCCGGATTGAACGTACAGGTACTGTAAATGAGGGTTCCTCCCGGTTTCAGGCAACTCCAGGCATCGGCCAGAATCCTTTTTTGCCGGGCGGCACAGAGGGCAGCATTGTTCTGCGACCATTCGGCGATGGCGGCGCGTTCTTTCCTGAAAAGTCCTTCGCCCGAACAGGGTGCGTCCGCCACAACCAGGTCAAAAAGTGGGGGCAACGAAGCAAAATCCCGGGGATCATTTTGTGTGACCACGACATGGGGATTGCCCCATTTGGAAATATTCTCACGCAGCACCAGGGCTCTGCTCCTGATCACCTCATTGGCCACCAGGAGATCGCCCCTGCGAAGCAGCGACAACAGGTGGGTGGATTTTCCCCCCGGAGCGCCGCAAAGATCCAGAACCAGGGCCTGACCGGGAAGGTTCACCGACCGGAAAGCCTGTTCAAGAAACATCGAGGCCGCCTCCTGAACATAATAGGCTCCCCCGTGAAACCAGGGATCAGCGGTAAAAAGGGGCCGTTCAGCAAGGTAATATCCGGTATTGCACCAGGGAACCCGGTCTGCAGGCAGATCACCGGACCATTTGGCCGGATTGAGCCGAACCGACACAGGGGAAGCCTCCGCAAAAGATGCCTCCCATCCGGGATACCTCTCCCCCAGCCGCTCTTTCATCCTGGCCGTAAAATCTTCGGGTAAAGCGGGACTCTCATTTGCTTTTGTCGAAATACCTCCCTTCACGGCATCATTTTAAATTCTCGCAAATATACCACTTCACCCCGATACTGAAAGAGCCAGGCTCCCTATACAACAGAGGTCTCCCTTAAAGGAATTTTATCGCCACTCCAGGCTATCAATCAACTATTTAAAATATTTTTTCATTGTTTGCACTAATTCAAATAAAATAATTATAATTG
>CAZLDP010000161.1:2039-6262 GCA_964558145.1 uncultured Prolixibacteraceae bacterium
GAGTATTGACAGCAGCATGTCACGTTAAACTTTCACAGCTTCACCGTTTGAAAAGTGCTATTACGCCTAACTGTTATCAACCTCATAACCATAATTAATTATCAATTTTTTAATTTAAATGAACATTTACATTTCAAATTTAAGTTTCGATGTCAATGACAGCGATTTAAGGGAATTATTTGAAGAATACGGACAGGTTTCTTCTGCAAAAGTTATCACTGACAAGTTTTCGGGAAAATCGAGAGGTTTCGGTTTTGTGGAAATGGCAAACGACGAAGATGGCCGCAGAGCTATTGAAGAATTGAATCAGGCTGAATATGATGGGAAAACCATCAATGTTTCTGTAGCTAAACCCCGTGAAGATCGTCCGGAAAGAAAGCCCTACGGAGGCGGTGACCGTGGTGGAAACCGGGGTGGTTTTGGCGGAAATCGTGGCGGCTACGGTGGCAACCGTGGCGGACGTCCCGGCGGTGACCGCGGAGATCGCGGAGATCGCGGAGATCGTGGCGGGTACAACAAGTACTAATACTTTTTTGATCTTCCGCACCCGTTTGGGTGAGATAAATGAATATTCCGGCTAAACCGCCGGATGGCACACAGGGGAATTTCTACGAAATTCCTCTTTTTTTTGACCTGACAGTAACCTGGTCTTCGTCGCAGGGCGCCATCCCCTGCTCAGGATCCCTGTCAGGATTCTATCAGGGGAAGAAAGGATGAGCCTGCACCGGTGAAAGCTGCAAAACCGCCGGGAGTGCAGCCATATCAAAAAATCCGGGAAAAAGTTATATTTTTGAACTCTATTACGACCCATGAAAATACTTTTCCGACTTGCGGTATTGCTGTTGTTTCTAAGCCATGGAACGGTAAAGGCACAACTTAGTGCGGGTGGAAGGCCAATGGACTTCCCCTCGCTGAAAATGGCCGGGATCAGAACGGAAATCCTGCCCCCGGTTGACAATTCCCGGTTGTTATGGGAAAGCCGACTGCGATCGGAAGAGGAACAAATGCTGAAACCACTTCGTTTTGCCCATCCTTTTGAATGCAATTACACTCCGTCCACGCATGGTTCGTGGATTCAGTACGACAGGGAGTGGTGGATCTGGCAACTGAGGGTCAACTCACCCGGAGCGCTTTCCCTCAACCTTTTGTTTGGAAAATTCCATCTCCCGAAAGGAGCCAGGATGTTCATTTTTACTCCCGACAAAAAAAGCGTGACCGGCGCTTTCACCTCCGCAAACAATGACGAAATCTTCGCCACTTCTCCCCTGCCCGGCGACCAGATTGTGGTTCAGTACGAAGTCAGAGGCGATCGGAGGGGAAGCAATGACTTTGTGATTACCCACGTCAATCACGATTTTCTGGGGATCCTGAAATATGTGGATGAACGCCGTCCGATGGGAAAAACAGCCGACTATTGCAACCGCGACATAAACTGCCAGGCGGCCGACCGGTGGAGGGAGGTTCAGCAGAGCGTATGCCGGATCATGGTGCAGGGTAAGGATTTATGTACCGGCACATTGCTGAACAATACGGCAAATAACAAAAAACCTTACATACTTACCGCCAACCATTGTATCAGCACGGCCATCAAGGCAAACGGATCCCTTTTTCTGTTTAATTATGAAAGCCCCTATTGCGGTACCATTGACGGAGATGTAACCAACTCGCTCTCTGGAAGCAAACTGAAAGCCACGGTCGACAGTCTCGATTTTTCCCTGGTGGAGCTGAACACCCTGCCTCCACCCACCTTCCGGCCCTACTATGCAGGCTGGAGCCGATCAGCACAATCCTCCGACTCAGTGGCATCCATTCACCATCCCCAAGGTGACATCAAAAAAATCGCCGTGGAGAATCAATCCCCGATCGTGGCCACCTTCCTTTCCCAATTCATCAAAAGTGGTTTTTGGAAAGTACAACGGTGGGACACGGGTGTTACGGAAGAAGGCTCCTCGGGGGCACCCCTCTTCAACCGCTATTCCCAACTGACCGGAACCTTGTCGGGCGGTGCAGCCATGTGTTCTGACCCGGTTAATGACTATTTCGCACGGTTCGACTTAGCCTGGATTTACAAACCCGACTCTTCACGGCAACTGAAACACTGGCTCGATCCCCGGAATACCAATCCGATTACCCTGAACGGAAAACAATTCAACACGGGAGTTAATCATTGCGGAGCCTTTACCAACCTCAAGCGGGGTGACCAGCACACCCTGCTCGGGATAGAGCCGGGCAGCAGTCCCGCGAAAGGGTACTGGACCGGCACCAATAATCAGGGAATCAATGAGATTGGAGAAAAATTCAAAATAAAGAAGGGAGCAATTTTAGAAGGACTCTCCTTCGGTGTGGGAAAAAAATGGCAGATCAACCCGAACAACAACAGCTACATCACCATCAAGATTTATGAGCTTTCGGGTCAGACGTCCACCCTCCTGCTCAAAGGCGACACCGTCATGCTGCGAAAACTCCACCCCGGCGCCATGAATTACATCAAATTCAGCAAACCGGTCACTCCGGCAGATTCGTTTCTGGTAGCCATCCATTTCGGGCAGGTTAAAACCGGCGACTCCCTTGCGATTTACCACGCTTTGCGTTCCACCCGGTCAAATAACTCCCTCTTCCTGAAAAAAGGGGAAGAATGGGTCGATTATAGAACCGTGAACCCCGACGGAACAGCCTCTTCGCTGGCTTTTGAAATTATTGCCTGCAACCTGGGTGATTCCGATGACGAAACCGGACCCGAAGATCTTGCAAGTCCGGTTGAAATATACCCCAATCCCGCCACCACCAAAGTGGTTGTAAAATCGGAAAACGAACTTGATGAAACGATGATTTCGGTATTCAATGTATTAGGACAGCAGGTACGGTGTGGTTTTACCAGGCGGGGACGGTGGGAAATGGAGATTAATCTTTCGGGTAACCGTGCAGGATTGTACATCATCAGGGTAAAAAGCGGACCGTCGTATTACCAGCGGAAAGTAATGCTGTTAACACCCTGAAACAACTATGGTGCATCCTCGTTTTTTCATCATTATACCCCTCATTTTAATGACAGTTGGCTGTCAGCCACGGGGTCAGATCCGGAAGGAGGGAAGTAGTAACCATTATGCACAGGGTTTTACCACAAGCTGTCAGAACACATTTTGCAGGCTCACCGTTCACAATCCCTGGGAAAAAGCAAAAAACATCGCCCTGGACTACTATCTGGTTGGCAGGGGGCACTCCCTTCCCGATTCGCTGGCAGGGAAAAGGATTATCCGTGTTCCCGTGGAAAGGGTGATCTGCCTCTCCACTTCCCATGTGGCATTTTTAGATGCATTAGGAGAAATTGACAAGATCACGGGAATATCAGGGGAAGCCTATCTGATGAATCCCGCTCTCAGGGAAAGGGTGACCGCAGGCCAAACCACGGACGTGGGATATGGTCAGAATCTCAACTATGAGGAGATCATCCGCCAAAAACCCGACCTCGTGATGGTTTACGGAGTCGACAGTGAGATTACCGGATTTTTAGATAAATTCAGGGATCTTGGAATTCCTGCGGTGATCATTGCCGAGTACCTTGAGGAAACCCCCTTGGGAAAGGCTGAATGGATTAAATTCATTGCTCCCTTCTTTGACAAACAACCGCTGGCCGACTCGCTGTTTGCTGAAACTGAAAAAAGATACCAGCAGTTGGCGGGTAAAGTATCGCATGTGGAGAAAATGCCCGGCGTGATGGTAGGTCTTCCCTACCGCGACAACTGGTGGATTCCCGGTGGCAACTCCTACCTGGCTAAATTGATTGCCGATGCAGGGGGCGATTATATCGGGAAGGAGAACGATTCCCACGAGAGTTATGTGATATCGATGGAAGAGGCCTTTATCCGGGCTTCCTCGGCAGAAATCTGGCTCCACGTGGGAATGGTGACCCGAAAAGAGGAGATTTTGAAGAGCGACAGCCGGTTCGCGGATTTCGGGCTTTTCCGGAATGGTAAAATCCTCAACAACAATAAACGATTCACGCCCGGCGGAGGAAACGATTTCTGGGAGAGCGGTACGATTCATCCCGACCTGATTCTGGAAGACCTGATCCGGATTTTCCATCCGGGGATACTGCCTGAAGGAGAATTGAACTATTACAGGGAGGTACAATGAATCCAGCGGGCTCTTTTACGGTTTCGGGAAAACGAAAACTGATTTTTCTGCTTCTGGCAGTGGCCCTGGTTGGCCTGTTTGTTTTAGAC
>CAZLDP010000162.1:0-6237 GCA_964558145.1 uncultured Prolixibacteraceae bacterium
CGCCTTGATCATCAACGGCGCAAAATAAAGCGGATCATTCAACAACCGGAGCGCATCCTCAGTCGTTAATCCCTTGTTCGTCCTGATTTCTACCATCATCGAAGCATATTGGTCGCGACGGCTGTCGGTGGACGGGTCGATTAGAGCGGCCTTTTTCAGATCAACACCTGCTTTGTCGGCCTCCTTTCTGACCTGACCGGGATCACCCAAAATGATCAAACGGGCAATATCATTTTTCAGGATTATGTCTGCGGCCCGAAGTGTTCTGGGCTCCGTTCCCTCGGGCAATACTATCCTTTTCTGCAATTTTTGTGCGTTGGAAATGATTTGATTCAGTATTTTCATGGTAATTAATTAAGTAGAGTGCAACAATTTAAAATCCCTGCAAAATTAGGCAAAAATGGTCCTTAAATTATGCCAAAAAGCATAAATCGGACGATCCGTTCAAATAATAAAGGCTATTTTCATCCGACAGGAAAAAATCTCAGGCAGGAATCCGGCACTATCGTTTTCAGACGGTACGATGGATTGGTGTTAAACTGTTGTGGCTTTACAGGGAACAGGGCAATTCTTCGGTGGAGAAAGCCTAATTTGTATTATCTTTGAACAAAAGGAACATGTTACATATGGATTTTCAACAACTTGTGAAGGAGCGGTTTTCGGTGCGCGATTTTACCGCTGATCCGGTAACCACGGAACAGATAAAAAGTATTTTGGAAACAACTGCCCTTGCACCGTCAGCAGTCAACTTTCAGCCCTGGCATTTTATTGTGATCACTGCAGGTGAAATGCTTGAGAAGTTATGGAATGTATATCACCGTGAATGGATTAGGAAAGCCCCGGTCATCATCGTGGCCTGTGTCAACCGGAAGGAATCCTGGAAACGGGGAAACGATGGGAAAGATTTCGGGGATATTGATGTGGCCATCGCAGTGGATCACCTGACTCTTGCTGCCTCGGCTGCCGGACTTGGAACCTGCTGGGTGTGTAATTTTGATGCAGTCCGGTGCAGGGAACTTCTTCAACTTCCCCTTTACCTCGAACCCCTTGTCCTGATTCCGCTGGGAGTTCCTGCGTCAGCACCCCCTCCCAAAAAACGAAAACCGCTCTCCGAAACGGTCACCTGGAGAGGGTGACCCGGAGTGAACAGGGATACCTTGTCAGAGGTAACTCCTGGCAATTTCAAGGGCTTGCCTGCCGTATCCCCCGCCGAAAAGGAGATAGTGATTCAGAAGATGGTACAGTTGATATAACCGGTTTCGCTCCTTCCAATCCGGAGACAATGGATAACTCTCCTGATAAGCCGACCAAAACCTGCTGGAAAAACCTCCGAAAAGCGTGATCATGCCAAATTCCATTTCCCTGTCGGCATAGCAGGAAGCTGGATCAAAAAGGGCAGCTCCCCCGGGAACAGCCATAAAATTCCCGGCCCACAGGTCGCCATGGATTAAAGCCGGGGAGGTGCCCGGGGGAAGTAACAACGGAATCCGCTGAAGGAGCTGTTTGTATACCACAAAGGATTCGTCCGTCATTTTTCGCGTAGCACGGAGACGTTCCACCAGTGTTCCGATGCGGTTGCTGGAATAGAAATCCGGCCAATTGCTGCTCCAACTGTTTTTTTGCAGGGTCAAACCGCAATAATTGTCGTGAAAAAACCCGAAGAAATCGTTCCGGTAACGGTGAAGCAAGGCCAGTCCGTATCCCAGGGCTTCATCCGAATTCCCTTTCCCTTCCCCAAGATACTCCATCACAATATACCCCGTACCGCTATCTTCCCCTTCAACCTGAAATACACGAGGGATAACCAGATGGGAGGACGCGGCTTTACCCAATTCGGCGAGCGCTTCCGCCTCACGCACGAAAAGATCGGCCGGACCGCCGGAATTCCATTTCAGAAAAAACCTGCCGCAAGTGGTATCCAGCACAGCCGAATGGCTGATGCAACCACCCCCTACAGTTGTGCTGCCCATGACCCGGAAAGAACTTCCCATCGAAGTACGCAATCCCTTTTCCACTCTTTGAAGGATTTCCACACCTGTTTGGTTCATTCCTATAGTTTAAAGCAAATCATCGCAATCCAAATTTAGGTGAAATAAAAAACCCGGGGGTTGCCCGGGCTTGATATTTTATTTCACCTTCAAAGAATTTTATCTCACTTTGTCGACAACAGCCTTGAAAGCATCCATATGGTTCGTAGCCAGGTCAGCTAAAACTTTCCGGTTGATTTCAATGTTGTTCTTTTTCAGCAGGTCGATTAACCTGGAGTAGGAAAGACCTTCAAGCCGGGCAGCGGCATTGATACGCTGGATCCACAAAGCACGGAAATTTCTCTTTTTGACTTTTCTGTCGCGATAAGCATACTGTTGCCCCTTTTCCCAGGTATTTTTGGCAACGGTCCAAACGTTTTTACGGGAACCGAAATAACCTTTTGTCAATTTCAGCAATTTTTTCCTTCGGGCCCGTGATGCTACATGATTTACACTTCTTGGCATACTTTTCTGTTTTTTAGCGAAGGGCGTCCATTTTCGGAACTTAATGCCCATTCACCTGGTTATTAACTCTTATTAATTAAATAATTACTTCATGTTCAACATCAATTTCACATTGTTGACATTCGTACTGTCGATAGTGGTCCAGTAACCCAGATTCCTCTTACGCTTGGTACTCTTTTTGGTCAGGATGTGATTTTTGTACGCATGTTTTCTTTTAATTTTTCCTGTTCCGGTAAGTTTGAATCTCTTTTTGGCGCCGGAATTGGTTTTCATTTTTGGCATTTCCCTACCTTTTTAAAGTAAATTACTTGATTCTATTTCTTTTTCGGTGAAATAAACATGGTCATCCGTTTTCCTTCCAGTTTAGGCAACTGCTCGACTTTGCCATAATCCTCCAGAAGCGTGGCAAACCTGAGCAGCAAGATTTCTCCCTGTTCCTTAAAAAGGATGGAGCGTCCCTTGAAAAAGACGAAAGCCTTTACTTTTGCACCTTCCTGAAGGAACTTTTCTGCATGCCGCAGTTTAAAATTGAAATCGTGGTCATCGGTCTGCGGACCAAACCTGATTTCTTTCACCACCACCTGCACGGTTTTGGCTTTAATTTCCTTTTGCTTCTTTTTCTGTTGGTAAAGGAATTTGGAATAGTCGATCACCTTGCAGACTGGTGGATCAGCCTTCGGTGAAATCTCCACGAGGTCCAAATCGAGGGCATCAGCCATTTTCAAGGCTTCGCGCAGGGAATAGATCCCGGGATTTTCAATATTTTCCCCCACCACGCGCACTTGCTGTGCCCTGATTCTTTCGTTGACCCGGTAATTGCCGGAATCGCTGGTGTCCGGTTTATCAGGTCTGGTTAAGGTTTTTTTGATTGCTATAATCAGATCCTCCTTTAATTAGTTATACAATCCGGTTAATTGTTTCTTCATTTCATCCTGCAGGTAGACGATAAACTCATCGGATGTCATTGTACCCTTGTCACCTTCCCCCTGCCTGCGGACAGCGACCGTGCCTGTTTCCTCCTCTTTTTCACCCACAATCAGCATATAAGGCACACGTTTCAGTTCGTTATCGCGTATCTTCCTGCCAATCTTTTCGTTACGATCGTCAACCACACTGCGAATATCGGAAAAATTTAGATTCTCCGACACTTTCACAGCATAATCGTTGTATTTTTCACTGATCGGCAACACCACAACCTGTTCAGGTGCAAGCCAGAGCGGGAATTTACCGGCAGTGTGTTCGATCAACACGGCCACGAACCGTTCCATGGATCCGAAGGGGGCCCGGTGAATCATAACCGGCCGGTGCCTTTTATCGTCCGATCCGATGTATTCGAGTTGGAATCTTTCAGGCAGGTTGTAGTCAACCTGGATGGTCCCCAACTGCCAACTCCTCCCCAATGCATCCTTGATCATAAAATCGAGTTTGGGGCCGTAGAATGCAGCTTCACCCAACACAGTAAATGTATTCAGACCTTTTTCCCGGCAAGCTTCTACAATGGCTTGTTCGGCCTTGTTCCAATTTTCAGTACTTCCGATGTATTTTTCCGGTTTGGCAGGGTCACGCAACGATATCTGCGCCTTGTAATCGCTAAAATCGAGCGCCTTAAAAATAATAAATACAATATCGATTACCTTTTTGAACTCCTCTTTCAACTGGTCGGGACGGCAGTAGATGTGGGCGTCATCCTGTGTAAATCCCCGGACACGCGTTAACCCGTGCAATTCACCGCTCTGCTCATAACGGTAAACCGTACCGAATTCAGCCATCCTGACCGGCAAGTCCTTATAAGAGCGTGGCTTTGACTTGTAAATCTCACAATGATGCGGGCAATTCATCGGTTTGAGCATGTACTCCTCCCCTTCTGCAGGAGTTTTGATGACCTGGAAGGAATCCTTTCCATATTTTTCGTAATGACCCGATGTCTTGTACAAGTTCACATCACCGATGTGCGGGGTGATAACCTGGTCGTACCCGAAGTTTTTCTGAATCTTTTTCAGAAAATCCTCCAGCAGGCCTCTGAGCCGCGCTCCTTTGGGCAACCATAACGGCAACCCCATACCCACTGCCTCAGAGAAGGTAAAAAGCTCCATCTCCTTTCCAATTTTGCGGTGGTCGCGTTTCTTAGCCTCCTCGATCATTTGAAGGTACTCCGTCAGCAATTTTTGCTGCGGGAAAGTCACTCCATAGACCCGGGTCAGCATTTTATTTTTTTCATTACCCCTCCAGTAAGCTCCGGCTATGGAGGTCAACTTTACAGCCTTAATAAAACCAGTATCCGGCAGGTGAGGTCCACGGCACAAATCCGTAAAATCGCCCTGGTTATAAAGGGTAATGGTTCCATCTTCCAACTCTCCGATCAGTTCAAGTTTCAAAGGGTCATCCTTTTCACCGAAAAACCGGAGTGCTTCCGCTTTTGATATGGATTTACGTGTGACAGGCTGTTTTTCCCTTGAAAGTTCCAACATCCGCTTCTCGATCTTTTCAAGATCCTTTTCGGAAAGCTGCATTCCGTCCGGAAGGTCAATGTCGTAATAAAATCCCGTTTCAACAGTAGGCCCTATACCAAACCGGGTACCTGGATAAAATTCCTCAATGGCCTGGGCCATCAGGTGAGCCGAAGTATGCCAGAAAGTCTCCTTACCTTCACGGTCTTCCCAGGTGTAAAGCTGCACCGAAGCATCGTGCTCAATAGGCCTCTCCAGATCCCATGTTTCACCGTCCACTGAAACTGAAAGTACCTCCCTGGCCAAACGACCTGAAATGGTCCGGGCAATATCCATCCCGCTGACAGGACCTTCATACTCCCTTACACTTTGATCCGGCAATGTTATTCTAACCATTCCTGATAGCTCCCTTTAAAAAAATTCGGACGCAAAGGTAATAATTTCACTACAAAGCCAATACATAAATTTTCTTTTTTAAAATGAATAATTCCACATCTTTTCACCGAACCATGCAACCCCGAAAGGCCCGGTCTTTGCTATTTTTTTTCTATTTTCACGCCCTTAACAGATTACCAATGAGATTCAACTTTTATACCATGAGAAAATTTATTCTCCTCGCGTTAGCCTTATCGGGTGTTCACCTGTCACTGGCCCAGACACGGATTACCCTTGAAGATCTTTTTCTGAAAAACAGCTTTGCGCAGAAATCCGTCAGGGGAATCCATTCCATGAACGATGGACAGCACTATACCCTCATGGAGGGAGGAACCCGTATCGTGAAATACCATTATTTCACCGGCGAACATGCAGAAGTAGTTTTTGACCTGAAGCATATAGAAGATGCCCCCGATATCCGGTTTTCTGATTATGCATTCAGTGAGGACGAAACCAAAATCCTGCTAACCAGCGGTGTCGAACCCATCTACCGTCACTCCTACCGGGCCGCCTATTATGTATGGAACAGCGTAACCGAAGAGTTACTTCCTCTTTCCGATAAAGGGAAACAACAACTGGCCACCTTTTCTCCCGATGGGGACCGGGTTGCATTTGTGCGCGAAAATAACCTCTTTGTCAAAAACCTGAAATTCGGTACCGAAAGTGCAGTCACCACCGACGGTCAGGTTAACCGGATCATTAATGGCGCTCCCGACTGGGTTTATGAAGAGGAATTCGGATTCAGCAGGGCCTTTGAATGGTCACCCGACAGCAAGTTTCTGGCCTTCATCCGGTTTGACGAATCGGATGTAAGGGAATTCAGCATGATGATGTTTAAGGGTGAAGATCCTGCCTTGCAAGAG
>CAZLDP010000163.1:0-6186 GCA_964558145.1 uncultured Prolixibacteraceae bacterium
ATATTATGTTTATTACACATCTTCATAAAGATCATGCGGACAAGCAAGTTGCTGATATGTTTATAAATGCGAAAAAGCCGATTTGGGTTCCTTCTAATTTATGGGAAGATAATCCATTCGTTCAACATATTCGCAGTGAACAAATAACTGAGAGGAAAATAAAAGTTAAAAACTGCTTTCTGAACGTGACAATTATACCCGGCCACCAGGGTGAATTAATGAATAATATATATGAAATTACTACTCCCGAAGGATTTAACGTTATTCATACTGGTGACCAACATTGCGAAAATGACATGGGATGGATTTCACAGATGTATAAACAAATTCCGGCGCCGGATGTCTTAATTGTGAATTGCTGGACGAAGCATTTTAGCGACTTCGTGAATGGTTTTAATCCAAAATTGGTCATTACTGGTCATGAAAATGAATTGGGTCATACGATAGATCATCGCGAACCATATTGGTTTTCATTTCAAAAATTGGAGCAAATAAACAAACCTTATGTACTTATGACATGGGGCGAGAACTACAAATTTCCCAGATAAGAAAATATGCCAAATATATTTTTAAACTTATTTTGTTGAGGAATTTATGAAGAAATAATACCGGTTTATAGTTTATAAATAATTGTTTTGATTGCCTATATTACTTGTTCTACTTTAACAGATAAATAAATAGTTTAAGAATTGACTTTTTAAAATTTAGTGACTATATTAATGATATACAGTATTTTAGTATTAATAGAAAGTCTAACCTGAATTATTCATAAAAAAGAAGGACTTAGATTACCTGAAATTGCTGAAATATCAGTATTTTCATGGTGCCCAAATTAAAAACCCTTCGTACAGTGATACATAATTTTTCTGACACAGTCCAATCATATTTCGATCTTTTACCGCTTTCAGGTAAGCCAATAGATCTACAGTTTTCAGGTGCACGCATCAGTAGCGAAGGCGGTTTACTACTTATGCGTGAAGTTGAAGCCCAAATAGGGTTGATTTCATCCATAAGCAGATGTGTTATAGACAATAGAGACCCATGATATATTGACCATACAATTCAGGAGATGGTTTTCCAACGGGTATTTTAGATAGCTGCTGGATATGAAAACGGCAACGACAGCAATGAACTGCGTAGCGATATGATAATAAAAACCAGTTCAGGGAGATTGCCTCAAAGCAGGAAGGATCTTACTTCTCAACCCACTATGTGTCGCCTTGAAAATGCTGTAAGGCCAAGAGATCTTTACAAGACAGGAAAAACTCTGATTGACCATTTTATCAGTTCTTATCCGGTTCAGCCGGAAGCAATTGTATTAGATTACGATGATACTGACCATATTACTTATGGACAGCAGGAGTTGACCTTGTTCAACCAGTATTATCAGGATTATTGTTATATGCCGTTGCATATTTATGAAGGGCTCTCAGGTAAACTGATCACAACAATTCTTAAGCCGGGTCGTCGTTCAAAACAAAGCGACGTGGCAGCCATCCTGAAAAAACTCGTAAGCTATTTAAGGAAGCATTGGCCAAAGACAATGATCGTTGTCAGGGGAGACAGTCACTTTGCATCTTCCGATTTTATGCTATGGTGCAAGACTCAACCTTCCACAGGATTCATTACCGGGCTTGCCGGGAATACGAAGTTGCATGAGTTGGCCAGAGAAACCATTCAAAGCGCAGAACGTGAATTCAAACAATATGGCAAACCTGTTAAACGCTACCATTCATTCCGGTATAAAGCAGGGATTTGGAATAGTCCACAACAAGTGGTTGTAAAAGTCAAAGTATCTTCCATGGGGACAAATATCCGATATATTGTGACCAATATTGAATGCATCAGAGCCAAATCTCTTTATGAATAGGGCTATTGTGCCAGGGGTGCTATGGAACTACGGATAAAAGATCATAAGCTTTACCTGGGAAATGTCCGTTCTTCGTGCCATAGTTTCATGGCCAATCGGTTCCGGCTTTTTCTGCACTCAGTGGCCTGTGTGCTGTTCCATACTTTACAAAAAGAAATTCTGAAAAAAACCGTCTGGCTAACGTCACTTTCAAAACCCTCAGGGAGAAAGTTATCAAAAAAGCGGCATGGGTCAGGGAATTGAAGACAAAAATCAAAATCGAGTTTCCAAAATATTCACCAGCAAAAGAAATCCAAATGAAAGCTTTGGAGATGTTCATGGTATTGCGGAATTAGCTCCATTCTCAAAAGCACCCTTGAAATCATTATTTCCCAATTAACTTGAAATCCGGGACCAAAGAACTATGCTTGCATTGGACTATTGTGAGGGAAAAAGAGCCTTTAATACCCCTGTTATCACCAGAAGATTTGAAAAATGGGAAAGGCAGTTATGAAATCCGGCATGATTACTACAAAATATATGATGAAACAAAAAATAATACCCTAAATTTGGTTGTCAAATCAATTTATGAATTAATTAGGTTATGGAAATAAAAAATCAAAAATGCCCCTTAACTTTTTCAAGAAGAAAGTTTATTTCTGCTTGTGCAGCAGGTGGAGCATGTATGCTTATGGCGCCAATTGCCGTTGAATCTTCAGTCTATACTGCCAAAAGTGTAAAATTAAGACTTAGAGTGATTTACTCTTTGCATAAAGCAGTTCAGGATAGGCCTGATTGGCCCAATGTTGGATTTGATTTTAAACCATTCATTGAAAACACTAATTCCGAATTAAAAAAGCATTTTCCTTCTTTTGAATTTATTTCGACATTAGCATCAGGACAAAAAGATGCAGAAGAAATCTTAAACCAAGATAAAATAGTAAAAATAGATGGATATATTGTTTATCAAATGAATTGCTGGAATAGAGTGGTTCAAACTATAGCAGAGTCAAAGAAACCAGTTCTTTATGTCGATTTCCAATATGGGGGAAGTGGAGGTTTTTTGGTATATAATGCGGATTTTTTGAATAAAAAACAATCTAATGTCGGCTTTGTTTCTTCTTCACGAATTGAAGATTTAATTGAAGCAGTTAAATGCTTTGAAACATCAGTCAACAATCTACATTCTTTTTCTGCAGCCACCACTTTAGCACGACTTAAATTAACACCTGTTTCCAAAAATATATCTTGGAAAAGAGATAATTTATCAATTTTGTCGCTGGATGAAACTAAAAAGAGACTAAAAGAGTCGAAAATATTAGCTATTCGCGATCAAACTGCTCGTCCTGGTGAATCAGTAATGGATATTCCACTTGAATATCTTGCCTTTGCTGAAATAAATCAAGCGTGGAAATCAGCAAACAAAGATGAAGCAAAGGAAATAGCTAATAAATGGAAAAAAGATTCATCTAAGATTGTTGATGTGTCGATCGAGGAACTCCAAAATTCAGCAGCATTTTATTTAGGAATGAAAGAAGTATTAAAAAGGCATCAAGCCAATGCAATCACTATTAATTGTTTAAGTGGATTTTATGGAAACTACATTCACGCATACCCTTGTATGGGGTTTCATGAATTAGCCAATGAAGGCTTAATTGGAGCCTGCGAATGTGATATTAGTTCTACCGCTACTATGGTTGCCTTTACAACAATGACTCAAGGACGTCCGGGTTTTATTTCTGATCCGGTAATTGATACATCTAAAGGTCAAATAATTTACGCGCATTGTGTTGCATCTAACAGAGTGTTTGGACCTAAGGGGCCAAAAAATAAATTTAACATAATGACTCATTCTGAAGACAGGCAAGGTGCAGCGGTTCAGTCAATTTTGCCTACGGGATTTTTGACAACAACTTTGAGAATTGATAATGCGCGGAAAGAAATTATTTTTCATCAAGCAAAAGCCGTGGATAATGATTCAAATGATAGAGCTTGTAGGACTAAACTTTGTACAGAACCAATTGGCGACATGGAAAAGCTATTTACTAAATGGGATAAATGGGGTTGGCATAGAGTTACATTTTACGGTGACTTAAGACAACCAGTTTATGATTTGGCGGATTCAATTGGTTGGAAAGTTATTGAAGAAGCGTGATCTGGCGACTGTTTAAAAATACCGGCGGGCATGGACTACACAGTTCAAGTGAACCCGGTCATTTTTTTCATTGACCAAAGTTCTGCAAACATTATATCCGAATTCTGGATAAGTTCAACAGTTTTGGCAATAAACCTCATCAGGTTGAGAGGCTGTTACCGCTTTGGCTCATATTAACCTTAGAAAAATTTTATAATGACCTGGATACTGTAAAAAAGAATTTTTTTGACTGTTCCATTTTAATAACGGACCTTAATTATCAATAGTGAAATTCTTATGAAGAGATTAAAATTTTTAGCATTTGTTTGTTATTCCTTTATTTACATAGGATGTAGTGACAAATCGAAAGAAGATTTAAAAGTCAATTGGGTTGATCCATTTATTGCAACCGAGGGTGATCATGGTCAACTTTATCCAGGAGCAACAACCCCTTTCGGGTTGGTCAAACTAAGTCCTGAAACCACCGGGAAGGGGCAATCCGGATATCAATACCAAGAAAAATATATATACGGGTTTTCCCATGTACGCACAGATGGTGCCGGGTGTCGTGGTGCTGGTGGAAACATACTTCTTCAACCTGGAATCGGTTTCTTTGTTCATGACAAAGATAAATATAAACAAGAATATATTAAGGATTCAGAAATCGCGGTACCTGGTTTTTATGGTGTAAAGTATCGATCTGAAATATATTCAGAATTAACAGTAACACCCAGGGTTGGTTTCCATAGATATACATTCCCAAATGCAGACAGTTGTTATATTTTGCTTGACCTCTCCCATTCTCTTGGTGGAATGATCGATGCTGAATTAAACGTGGTTTCAAATGAAAAAATAACAGGTTTTATTTCTTCTTATAATGTTTGTGGTAATGGTTCAAATTATATAGGCCGGAACCCCCATTATAAGTTATATTTTTCAATTATTTTTAATAAACAGTTTGAAAAATCAATTACATGGGATAGCGAAAGCTCAGACGAACAGGTTTTGTCTCGAAAAGGGAAAAATATTGGTGTTTGGCTGGATTTCAAAAATCTTATCGGTAATGAGGTACAAGTTAAGGTAGGTATATCTCCAATTAGTATTTGTCAAGCGGAAAAGGAAATCAATACGGAATGTCCCGGTTGGGATTTTGAAACTATAAAAAATGAGGCAAGTAAAAGCTGGGAAAAAAAATTAAGGAAGATTGATATAAGAACTGATCGTGACGATCTTAAAAAATTATTTTATTCCCTCTTATATCGTAGTTACACTTCACCTTCTGTTGCCAATGCTTCCTCAGGTGAGTATCGTCCTGCATTGAAAGAAGAGACTTTGAAACAAACAATTGATTTTGGATCCGGATTCACCTATTATTGTGGTTGGGATATCTGGGGTAATTATCGTAATAAATTTGGGTTAATTGCCATTACTGAACCAGAAGTAATGCGCAATGTGGCTGTCTCAATTCTGGAATATTACCGCTATCGACCCAATATAGTTGGATCAGGTTATACTTTTTTTGCCGAAGGTTATTGGCCGGCGCCTACTGTACGGCAAGAATTTGCAGGTATATACATACTCGAAGCCATTGAAAAAGGATTGCTGGAATTGACTAGTGATGACCTTAATATTGCTTTTGAAGGAATAAAACAGGATTATGAAGAATATCCTGAGCATACCACCGCTTTTTGCCTTGAAAAATCTTATCATGCCTGGATGGTGATGAGAATGGCACAAATTATTGGAAATCAAGAAGAAGCTGAAAAATACAAATATTTGGCATTAAATAATTACCAAAAACATTGGAATCCTAAGCAAAAAGACCATAAAGGAATGGAAAGAGGATTTTTTACATTCAATGGACAAAATGTAGAGGACATACTTGCTTTGGATAAACATGCCTATGAAGGTAATTTGTGGCATTATCGCTGGAATATTCCTTTTGATATTCAGGGCTTAATAAATTTGAGAGGTAGTAAGGATTTGCTAGTTGATGACTTAGAATATTTTTTCGAACAAAATTTGTTTATGATCACTAATCAGCCGGACATTCAACTTCCTTATCTTTTTAATTTTTTGGGAAAGCCTTGGCTTACGCAAAAATGGGTAAGAAAATATACAACAAAAGAAGCTGTTCATCTTTTCCACAATCATGGTTTCTATGAGAAACCTGTTATTAGAAGCTCTTTTTTGCCACAACCCA
>CAZLDP010000164.1:0-6174 GCA_964558145.1 uncultured Prolixibacteraceae bacterium
CGCGATCCACACAATCTCCAGTTTCGACTCTCTGGTTTTTACCCGAGTCAATACTGTCTCCATACAGGTGGTGGTACACATAATAGATCCCGGGGTAATCCCTGCTTTCCAAACAGAGAGAAGCCCTGGGTTGTCCCTGGGAATCCCGATCCTTCTCAACCCAGACTACCCGCCCCGATTCCATAGCCAACACGGAATGCTTTTGGGATATGCGGGTATCAATCATATCCAGACCAATCCCGGGGAATAACAGATCGCGATTTCGTTTGACTCCCCCTGCACCCTGATAGGAAAACATATAACTGTCTTCCTCATTTTTCCAAATGTAACCTCCGGTAAAAGAGACTGGAAAGGAAAAAGTCCACTTGTCGAGAAGGGAGGCCGACAAAGGATAAACTGCTACCAGCGCGTCCCCACTCATTAAGCCGTGAATGGCCTGACGGCCATCCAAAGCAGCTACATTCCGGTTGTCTGCCACAAATATCATCAGGTTTCCGGCGGCCTTCGCCGGAGAACGGTAACTTACCTTGAGACGGATCGTGTCGTGATCGACCCTGATCAGATTAAAATGATTCCTGATCTCCAGCAACTCAATCTCACTGCTGCCGTAGTTTACTGTTTCTCCAACCGACAGGTTGATATAAGTCGCATTCCCCCAGGTGAAGCGGTCTCCCTTACTGGGTTGGGCAACAGCACTCCATTCAAACCCGAAGAAAACCACCGGGATCAGATAGATATAACGGTTAAACAGTTTTGGTTTCATTCTTCCCCCCAAAGGTACAACTCCATTCTGGTAGTTTCACCTCTCACAATACGACAATTTTTAAGCCAAAACTTGATCAATTGATTCTGTGTGCTTCGCCAAGCTCCGGATTGAATTGAAATTCTGTGCCGGGTAAAAAAAAAGTGCTGCCCAATGGCAGCACCTGGAGGTAAAAAAGGGGATTTATCCCTAGGGTTGTCTGACCAGCTTGATATTTTTTAGAATCCTCGATAGCTTGTTTACTTTAATATTGTTCAGGGTAACTGTCTTGTATCCCTCTTTTTCCGCTTTCAGATCATAGGCGCCTGTTGTCAGCCCTGTCACTTCGTACATCCCTCTGCTGTTGGTGATGGCCGTAGTCACGACAGTGTCACTCCGCAGAAGAGTCACCAGTACGCCTGGAACGGCAGTGGTGTCGCCTTCCACGACCCGGCCGAAAATGGAGCCCGACATCTTCCTGTTCACCGCCCTGATCACCGGTTTGAACATAAACCCGGTAATGCCGTTCTTGTTGTGGTAATTCCCCTTGACAATGAAAGAGCGGCTCAGGTCAAAATCAACAAGCGCTTCCGAAACTCCTTCTTCAGTGACAGCCAGGTGGCTGTCCAGTTTGATTTTTAATCCGCTGGTGGTTCCTGAAGGAATTTTGAGTGAGAAAGAACGATTGCCCTCAATCACGATGGCGGCTTCCACCACATGTAGCCTGATCATGTCATATTCCCCAACCGGGATGATTCCCTCAGCGAGTATTTCCGTAATGCCGTTCTGAAGTTTCAGCAGGTTAATGGTTTTGCTCTTTTCAGAAATTACCACAAAACCGCTGTCACAGTCGAATGCTGAATAATCATATCCCCTCTTTTTCTCCTTGTCTTTCTCTTTCTCTTTTTCATTTTCCTTGCCGATGTTTTCCCCATTTTTCCCGGTACATGTTCCTCCTGCAATGCGGAGTTCAACCCTGTCGATGGTTACATTGACTTCACCCACCAGGTGGACGGGGAAAGGGGCGTCGGTGATGGAAATCACCACTTTACCGGTTCCCGATGAGGGTTCCGGATCATTCTGCTTTGATACATCACACGAATAGACCATCCCAAGCAGAAAAAGGAGGGGCAGTAACCTGATAAAAAACTTCATTGTTTTCATATGGACTTAATTTAATGTTTTTTTAATGTGATAGCCGGACTTTTCTTTGTTTTGGGAGGATAAGAGCGGGATAGCGTTCCCCGTTTTACAACGGATTCTCCCCTCTGAATTTACCCTGGTCATTGGGATACAAAAATCAGCACCCGGGAATCGCCTTGGAATTCATAGTTGAGTTGCAGCGATCCGGTGACAATGGCCAATATGGTCTCAACATTACCGGAATCAATTGACCCGGAAAAAAATCTTTTTCTCCCGGATTGATCTTCCACCCGGATGCCGAAAAAAGCCTCTATGTCATGGAACACGGTTTCCAGGGGAACATGGGTATAGCTTTTCCTGAAACGCGCAAATCCTGGATATGCCTCAGCCAATGCCGTAGTTTTGGGATTATTCCGGCCGGAAAAGGAGATTCCCGACCCGGCTTCAACGATTTCTTCTTTTTTTCCAAATTCCGTTTTTACTTTTCCCTCGTAACAGAAAACTTCCAGACCCTCATCCGATCTACGGACCGTGAATCGCGTTCCCAGCGCTTCGATGCGGCCATTGCGGGTCATCACGCGGAAGGTATTTCCTTTCCTGACTTCAAAATAACCCTCGCCCTGTAATTTAATGTTTCTGTTTTGCTGATAATGGCGGGGATACGATATCTTGCTTCCTTCAGGAAGCACTACCCTCGATGAATCGGGAAGCATGAAGGCCACAGGCTGCTCTCCGGTATTGGTAATAGAAGAGGTGGAAAGCGACCAGAACAGCGATATGGCTGCAACCAGAACTGCGGCCGCTGCTGACGTGAAATAAACCCACCGGGGCAAGGAAAATGGAAGGGTTTTGGGTACTGCATTCCGGTCAATCTTTTCAAGAAGAAAATTCAGGGCTGCGTCTTTCTCCCTTTCAGAAGGAACGCGGTAATGCCGGATTGACTGATTGATCCGTTGATTGATTGACTGATATTTAACTGAGACTTTCATGGAAGAGAAACCACAGCGCCTGAATTTCTACTGTTTCTTTTCTATATATATCCCTAAAGCCGGATTTACCCTACCTGGAGGTTCAATTTTTTTTGCATATCAAAAAAAATCAATAAAGCTGGTATTTCAGGGAGAAGACGGGGGTAAACGAAAGGGTACTGATACTTGATTGGATGGGTGTACTCCTCGTTGCCGAAGTAATCTGAAAATTTTGGATCTGGACCACGTTCTTCCTGTTGAGCAGGTTCAGCAACGATAGAGTGGCGGAGAGGTTGGTGTGCTTGAACCGGATCCTTTTGGACACGCCGGCATCAAGCTGGGCGAAATGAGGTAATTGACGGGTCGCCAGCGACGATTGATTCGCTTCGGGCCACAAAACAGGTTGTCCAGTTCTGAATAACCCGTTGACAGAAAGGGTCCAGTCTTTGATAGCGTAAATTTCCGTAAGCCGGAGGGTGTGACGGTGATCGTTCAATGCCGGGAACCAGGCTCCCTGGTTCAGATCATCAATCCGCTCCTCACTTTTGGAGAGTGACCAGGCTACCTGGTGATCCCAATGGCGGTAACGGTACTGAAGGAACAGATCCATCCCCCGGTTAAACCCCTCAGCAGGGTGGAGCGTGTATCTGATCCGGTCCTCCTTCCCTGTTTTATAATATTCGGTATGCAGCCATTGTTTCCCATCCGTTTTTTTGTGGTAGAGTTCTGCGTTGAGGAGGAAACCTCCCTTCTCCCAGTGAAAGCCGGCAATGTGATGCAATGACCGGAGCAGTCCGTTTCCTTCCTTGTCGGGAAGAAACCAGATCAGGTCAACCTGGTTGTTCAGATCAATCCGGGGAATTCTGGTGATGAACTGTTTGTATAATCCCGCATTGTAATAAACCCGGGTACCCGAAATAGGATTGACTTCTATTCCGAACCGGGGTTGACTGTATAATTTGCGGGTGATTCCGCTGTAATTGGCACGGATTCCCCACCTGAACCGTATGAAACTGGCAGGTTCAATGACCTGTTGAATATAAAGATGTCCGATATCCTGCGATGCTGACCTTTTCAGGGAATCAACAGGTACCTTGGTCGCCGTAGTCACATTTCTGTAACTATAGCTGAAAAAGTTCCGTTCATAACCACCTCCGACCTGATGGGTGAAGACTCCCTCTTTCAGTTCGCTTTTCCACGAGAGCCTCAACTCACTTACCCGGTTGCTGTCGCTGGCATAATCATATTTTTCCCGGTTGGGATTGACTTTCTTTATTTTTTTGGGTTTTTTGGAATTTCCTTTATCGTTTGCCTTTGCAGAGGTATCGTTCGTCATCTGTTCCCCTGATTCCTTTTCCCCGTAATGACCCAGATTGCTGTATCCGGCTGAAAAGATGTGGTGCCACCGGGCTGACTGCAGCATGAGATTCCCGCTCAGTCCCAGACTGCCTTCCCTGATCCATTCATTGTGGTACAGCGCCGGATTGTGGCCTGTTTGAACATCCCTCATTTGCTGATCATCGCTTTTCAACAGGTTAAGGGTGACTTCCATTTCCGGAGCCGGATGGTAACTGGCCTTCAGATTGATATCTTCGTATCGGATATCGGGGGTAACTTGGGTGCTGGGGTCATCGATGCCGGTCAGCCTGGTTTCTCCCATAAGCCTCCTGAAGAGGTAGTTCTTCCATTGGTCAACAAAGGAACGACGCCAGGCGCCTGTGACAGAGAATTGCTTCCCGGCAGGTACAGAGACCAGTATATTCCCGTTCAGAAGATTTGCCGATAATTCCATCGACGGATTAGTCCTCGACCCGGTTTTGCCGGTCAACTCAATCAAACCCGATGCCCTGTCCCCAAACCTGGCATCAAATCCTCCCCTTGATACAAAGGCCTGCCTGATGGTTCCCGCGTTTAAAACACTCAGGTTCCCGAATAAATGTCCGGTTTCGAGCAATGGAATACCGTCTAAGAGAATCAGATTTTCATCGGGATTGCTTCCTCTGATAGAGATGCCGCCGGTAGTCCCTCCCCACAGGTTGATGCCGGGAATCAGCGTCAGCATATTGGCCAGGTCGTCAGGGGCCAGCCTGGGCAATCCGGATGATTGGGAGGGATTAAATCCGATCAGGCCTGAATGCTCCCCGATTTCCACCATATTTTTCTCTTTTCTGACCACACTTACTTCCTTAACCAGGAGGGCAAATGGTTTCAGCCTGATCTGGACCGGCGTAAATCCCGACCAGGTAATCGTCGTGTCGATCCTTTCATATCCGAGGTGAGTGATGTGAAATTTCAGCGCCGGAGCATCCGATTCATGGTAAAAATATCCTGAAGCATTGGTTATGGTTCCGGTGAGGTCAGGAAAAACCACATTGCAATAGGCAAGTGGCTCTCCGGTCTGATGATCGGTAACATACCCGCAGTAGCTTTTTTTCTGGGCGACGGAGGGCTTGCTTTCAGGAGGCTTTTTCGCTTCGGGATGAAGGGTGACAATCCAGGTACCTTCCAGATATTTGAAACGGAGAGGGTATTTATGTTTCAGAATATCGGTCAGTTCACCCCATGTACTGTTCCTGACCGTAAAACTAACCTTGAATTGGCTGAAGCGTGCTGCATCATAGGCAAACCGGAAGCGGTACCTTTGGGAGAGTTCTTCCAGCACCTTATCCAGCGGCTTTTCCGATGCTGAATAGGTGATTTGTGCTTCCTGGGCAGTCGTCTCAAAAAATGAGATCAGTATGAAAAGAAGTCCCATGAGGCAGACAATCCCGGGTGGCCTACGGTTCCCCGCGCGAAATATGCTGTCAGTTTCGTTTCTTTCCTGAATCCCTATTCCCTGGCTCATGGTTTTCCCTCCAGTTTAGAGCGCAGGATTTTAAGCGCCCTGGTGATGTGCTTCTCCACAGCCTTCACCGAAATTCCCAGATTTACCGCTATGGCCGGGTTATTCATCCCGTCGACCCGGCTCATCAGAAAAACACTCCGGCATTTTTGCGGCAATGCCGAAAGCGCCGTTTCAAGCACCCTGTCGAAATTATCTTTTTCACTGAACGTGTCGGTCTGGATGATCTCATCGGCCCGGGTCTCTTTCAGGAACCTGAGCTTGACTTTTTCATGCCGCTTCTCCTTTAAAAAAAAATTACGGCCGGTTTTGAAAAGATAAGGCGCCAAGGTCGCTTCCCTCAGCGTATCCCGCTTTTCCCAAACTAACAAAAAAATCTCCTGAACGGTATCCTCCGCCCAATGAATATCCCCCGACAAATAATAAAGAAAGTTCCGCAGGGATTCGTAGTGGTTGTGGAAAACCTGCCTGAACCATAC
>CAZLDP010000165.1:0-6174 GCA_964558145.1 uncultured Prolixibacteraceae bacterium
TGCTGCGTTTATGGCTGCGGCGCATACCAGGAAACAGAGGGATACTGCATTGTTTATCGATCCGGGTTTCCCTGTCCAGAAACAACAGTTGATGGTCATGGGGCAGAAATATGAGACTTTTGATGTTTTTTGTTTCCGGGGAGAGAAACTCCGCGATAAATTGGAAAGCTATTTAAGCAAAGGGAATATTCATTCGGTAATCTATTCCAATCCCAACAATCCCACCTGGATTTGTCTGACGGAAGAAGAACTTCAAATTATCGGAGAATTGGCCACGAAGTACGATGTGATTGTCATGGAAGACCTGGCCTATTTTGCTATGGATTTCCGGAAAGATCTCTATACGCCGGGAAGACCTCCCTATCAGCCTACCGTCGCCCGTTATACCGATCACTACATCATTTTTATATCCAGCTCCAAGATCTTCTCCTATGCCGGTCAGCGGAGCGCAGTCATGGCTTTGTCGCCTGCCCTTTTTAACCGTAAATATCCCGACCTGCAGGCTCGTTTCAGATGTACTACTTTCGGGAATACGATCACCCAGCGGATTCTTTATGCATTGACTTCGGGGGCAGGACATTCTTCGCAATATGCTTTGGCTGCCATGTTCAAGGCGGCAAGCGACGGGGAGTTCAACTTCGTGGAAGAGGTGAAGGAATATGGCGAAAAAGCCAGGATTATGAAAAGTCTGTTTACGGAAAACGGTTTTCACATTGTGTACGACAACGACCTGGGAGATCCTATTGGCGATGGTTTTTATTTCACAGTGGGTTACAGGGGCATGACGGAGTCGGATCTGGTCAGGAACCTGTTGTATTTCGGAATCAGCTCCATTGGGTTGAAAAACACGGGTAGTGAACGGGAAGGCATCCGGGCCTGTGTATCCCATGTCAGGCGCGATCAGTTTTCTGACCTGGAAATCCGGTTGAAGAGGTTTAATGATTTTTATCGTGGTTCAACGGCCCAACGGTCCGACGATTGTCCGGGCCATGATGGTGCATAATAAAATAGAACAATATGGCAAAAGTAAGAGGAGCAGTAGTCGTCGACAAGGAGGGTTGCAAAGGTTGCGGCCTGTGTGTGGTAGCCTGTCCGCAAAGTGTGCTGGCCCTGAATAAGGATGTCAACAGCCGGGGATACCATTATTCCTACATGGTCAGACCGGAAGAGTGCATCGGCTGTACCCACTGCGGCCTGGTATGTCCCGATACCTGTATCACGGTTTACAGGGTAAAAGTTTAACGGATCAAAAAGAGAACAACATGGGAGAACTCAGATTAATGAAGGGGAACGAAGTGCTTGCGGAAGCGGCGGTACGTTGTGGTTGCGACGGCTATTTTGGCTACCCCATTACTCCGCAGTCGGAAGTGATGGAGGCGTTGATGGAACTTCATCCCTGGGAGACCACGGGAATGGTGGTTCTGCAGGCTGAAAGCGAAGTATCCTCGATTAACATGGTATATGGCGCTGCAGCCACAGGTAAAAAAGTGATGACTTCCTCTTCGAGTCCGGGCATCAGCCTGATGCAGGAGGGGATATCCTATATCGCGGGGGCAGAACTGCCCTGTCTGATTGTGAATGTGCAGCGGGGGGGGCCCGGATTGGGTACCATTCAGCCTTCGCAGGCCGATTACTTCCAGACCACCAAGGGGGGCGGGCATGGGGACTACCGGCTTATTACACTGGCTCCTTCATCCGTTCAGGAGATGCACGACTTTGTAGGACTGGCCTTTGACCTGGCATTTAAATACAGGAATCCGGCAATGATCCTTACCGATGGTGCCCTGGGCCAAATGATGGAGAAAGTGGAACTATCCGAACAGAAACCCCGTTGGACCAAGGAAGAAATCCTTGCCGGAAGTGGTAGCTGGGCCACAACAGGCCGGACACCCGACCGCCAGAGAAACATCGTCACCTCCCTCGAGCTCGATTCCGCTAAGATGGAACAAAACAACATCCGCCTCCAGGCCAAATACCAGGAGATCGAAGAAAAGGAAGTCCGCTATGAAGAGATCCTGTGTGAAGATGCAGAGTATCTTCTGGTGGCATTTGGCACCTCGTCGCGGATTTGTCAGAAAGCGCTGGAGGTACTTCGCGAAAAAGGAGTGAAAGCAGGACTGCTGCGCCCCATCACCCTGTGGCCTTTCCCCTCGAAGGCGATCGGTGAGATGGCTAAAAGAGTCAAAGGAATTATGGTGGTGGAGATGAGTGCCGGCCAGATGGTTGAAGATGTGAAACTGGCGGTATTCGATGCTTGCTGCTGCGTTCGCGTGGAGTATACCGGCCGTATGGGCGGAATCCTTCCTTCACCGGGTGAAGTGGTGGAAGCTGTTGAGAAGAAACTTTTGAAACGTTAAAAAACATGGAAATTCAGGATATCATCAAACCGGAAAACCTGGTCTACGAAAAGTCAAAAATCCAGGTCGACGTGATCTCCCACTACTGCCCGGGCTGTAGCCACGGGGTGGTACATAAAATCATTTCGGAAATCATCGATGAGTTGGGGATCCAGGAGAAGACGATCGGGGTTTCCCCGGTCGGTTGTGCCGTTTTTGCCTACAACCTGATCGATATCGATTGGCAGGAAGCAGCCCACGGACGTGCCCCTGCAGTGGCTACGGGGATTGCCCGCACCAATCCCGATAAGATCGTGTTCACCTATCAGGGTGACGGCGACCTGGCTTCGATTGGCGCTGCAGAGATTATCCACGCCTGTAACCGCGGGGAAAATCTGGTGGTGATCTTTATCAATAACGGTATTTACGGAATGACAGGAGGACAGATGGCGCCAACCACCCTCCTTGGACAGGTGACCTCTACTACGCCTAAGGGAAGGTGCGTGGAACTTAACGGTTATCCCCTGAAAATAACAGAGTTGATCGCCCAATTGCCGGGTGTATATTATTGTACCCGTCAGTCAGTCCATACGGCCGTTACTGTTCGCCGGTGCAAGAATGCCATCCGCAAAGCCTTCAAAAATGTGATGGAGAAAAAAGGAACATCCTTCGTGGAGGTGACTTCCACCTGCAACTCGGGGTGGAAACTCTCCCCCGTGGAGGCTAATGAATGGATGTCCGAAAAAATGTTCGCGGAGTATCCGCAAGGGGACCTGAAGGACAATGACAAGAAATAGATTGAAGTCTCGTAAAAGTCTTATATGTCAGGATTGAGATTTAGGGCAGGACAAGTACGAAGTGGTGAAGCCTTATTTAAGATTTGAGACTTACTAATTAAGATTTTAAAATTTGAAAAAATGACCGAAGAATTAATCATAGCCGGTTTCGGGGGACAGGGTGTCCTCTCAATGGGAAAGATCCTGGCCTATTCCGGGATCATGGAAGACAAGGAAGTAACCTGGTTCCCCTCTTATGGCCCTGAAATGAGAGGTGGTACTGCCAACGTAACCGTGATCCTCAGCGATACCAGGATCAGTTCGCCGGTGCTCCATGAGTTTGATACGGCCATCATCCTGAACCAGCAGTCGATGGATAAATTTGAGACAGCGGTTAAGCCGGGTGGGGTGTTACTGTATGATCCCAACGGGGTGATCCACCCACCCACCCGTAAAGATATTAGCATTTACAAGGTGGAGGGAACCCGTGCCGCTGTGGAGATGGGCAATCCCAAGGTGTTTAACATGATCGTGCTGGGAGGCTACCTGAAGGTCAGGCCGGTGATCAACCTGGCTAATGTGGAACGGGGATTGCAGAAATCCCTCCCAGAGCGGCATCACAAGTTGATCCCCCTCAACCTGGAAGCCATCCGCAAAGGCGGGGATATCGTGGAGCAGGTGAACTGATTTCCCCAATTTTTTATTTGGTCATAAGATTTTTCGTTCTATTACCCCGTAAAAAAACCGGGCAGGTGTTCTCCTGACCGGTTCAAGGTAATCGAAATGGATTGATTAAATGATTTTTTAATTAAGCGGCCACGGCAGAGCCGATCAGGAAGGTTGCTGCCAGAGAAATGATGGCATAGAGTTCGGGGAACACGGCGAGGATAAGCGTTTTTCCTGCCACATCATGTCCCTGACCGATGGCCACAATCCCATTGGCGCAGACCTGCCCCTGACGGATAGCCGAAAGCAGGAGCACGAAGCCCATGAACACCCCGGAGAACAATACGGCGCAAGACTGTGCCCAGGTGACCTCCGGCGTCAGCAGGTTAAAGAAATTACTCATCAGGAAGTATCCGGCAAAACCGTACAATCCCTGGCTTCCGGGGAGGGCCGACAACATGACATAGGATCCGAACGCTTCACTGTTCTTTTTCATGGACCCTACGGCCGCATTGCCGCAAATGGTTGTGCCGTAAGCACTTCCGATGCCTCCCAATCCAATCATTAAGGCAACTCCGATGTAAGCTAATAAAATTGGTGTCATTTTTGGTTATTTTTAGTTGTTATACATTGATTTTATTTTCAGGATGATGTGTGGCGTTCAAAGGGAGAATAGGGTTTGCCGCCGCCTGCAAAGCCCGCGTTTTTATAGAATTCGACGAAGGTAAGACGCATGGGGTGGACGAAGGCGCCCAGGGCAGCCATAAAGATGGTGATTCCATGGCCGATGAGCAGGACAATGATCATTACGATGGGACCCAGGATGATGTTGTCGGGTTTGAGACTCATGGCCAGTTGGTTGAAGACAAAACCGAGGATTCCGCTGGAAATACCCAGGGCGAACAAGCGGATGTAGGAGAGGAGGTCCCCAAAGATCCCAGAAATCATCCCGTAGGTATCCCACAGTCCAGCCCCGAAATTGACCAGCACATTTCTTTTAGGATGGTTCAGCAAGAGAATCAGTACTCCTGCAATGCCCAGGATGACATACTGGATAATGGTTGCCGCTTCAGGTGCAACCCAGCCGGCCTTCTTAACGCCGTAAAGGATACCTGATCCCAGCAACAGCACCAGCCAGCCTATCGTCGAGAGAGCGTAACTTATTCCCATCGACTTGCGAACGTTGAAAACTTTCACCACCATGCCGAAAACAACCTGTATAGCGCCCAGGATGATGGAGAGGTTGAAGAGCTGGTTGGTGTCTAACATAAATCTTTTCACCCCGGCAAGGAAAGGGGCTTCCGAATCGGCGAGGGGGATACCGAAGAAGGTACCGGTAAGGCTTCCGAAAATCACCGTGCCCAGTCCAAGCCATTGGGCAAGCGAGAGGATATCCCTCATCTTCGGGAATTTGGGTTTCAGCAGGGTAGTGGCTACCACCATCAGCAAACCGTAGCCCGCATCGCCCATGCAAAAGCCGAAAAACATCATGTAGAAGGGAGCGAAAAAAGGAACCAGGTCCATTTCGGTGTGGTTGGGGAGGTCATAGAGGTTAGCGATAACCTCGTATAACCGGGCGAATTTGTTGTTCTTCAGCAGAATGGGGGATTTGACCTGTGGATCGGGCGGATTGGCGACGTGTAGGATACCTTTATTCTCGAGGTATTCGTCGAGTTCGGCTTTCCGGGTTTCCGGCACAAATCCTTCGATCACCCTGACCTTCCCCTCCACATGGTCGGCAGTCTGACACAGGGCATTCATCCCCGACCACTCATCACGCAGATTGTTGCGGTACACTTTCAGTTTCTCCTTATCCTGAAGTGCAATCTGCTCCAACTCGTCGTGCAGTTCTTTATCCTTTCCCTGTAATTCCTTCAGTTCTTTTCTTACAGCCTCCAGTGAATTTTGCGGGGGAAAAAGTTGCTCAACTCCGGGAAGTTCCAAAAAATCAGTGAGATCGGCGTCCTTGCGGTCGATCTTGACGAAATAGTAGTATCCTTTAAGCTCGTCGATGATGCTGATGTAGTGATCTACTTCCCATTGGGTCCTGAATTTTTTGGCCGGGCAGGTGAAGAAGCGGAATTCTAAACCTGAGGGTTCCAGTTTCCGCAGGTTGTCCCAGTTAAAGTTACCCCAGGGTTCCAGCATACTCTCCTCTTTCACGAGACGGGCCCGATGGTGCTGGACAAACTCCTGTTCCTTCTCGATCTCCCTGACCCGTTTAAAAACCTCCTTCCCCTCTTTCAGCCCGGTTGGAACCTCTCCCGGAGTTCCTGTGAACCAGTCGAGTTTTTTAATAGCCTGCTCCGTTTCGTTAATGTGGCGCATCAGATCTTGCATCTCCTCGCTGGGTTCAGCCACCTTTTTATCGATATGGACAACCCCCAGGTTTCGAA
>CAZLDP010000166.1:0-6144 GCA_964558145.1 uncultured Prolixibacteraceae bacterium
GCATAGCTCAAGCAAGCTTGGCTCTGCACTCGCTCCTAAGAAAATTGTTCATTGTTCATTGTTAATTGCTAATTGTAATATCCGTCTCTTCGCCTCACACTTGCCTGTTCTTTGCCTTTAAAACACTGCTTTAGCGATCTCCTTCACATTGTCGGAGAGGCCATAGGTGTAGATATGGAGTCCGGGAACTCCTGTGGCAATGAGTTCCTTAGCCTGGTGGATTGCCCATTCGGTTCCCGCTGTCCGCGCCTGCTCATCGCTTTTGCAGCCATAAAGGGTTTTGCTTAGATCACCGGGCAGACTGATGCTGAAAATCTTCGGTAGTACTGTCATTTGGTTCATCAGCGCGATGGGCTTGATCCCCGGAATAATGGGAACGGTAATCCCCAATGCACGGCATTTCTCCACGAAATCGAAATAGACCCTGTTGTCGAAAAACATCTGGGTGACGATATAATCGGCGCCGGCATCCACCTTCTGTTTCAGGTAGCAAAGGTCGGTTTCGAGGTTTGGGGCTTCTGCGTGTTTCTCGGGATAGCCTGCCACTCCCACGCAGAAATCGAGGGGGGTCTTGTTTTTCAGTTCCTGATCGAGATAAATCCCCTTCCGGAGGTTGTCGATTTGCCGCACCAGGTCGACGGCATGGGCATTTCCCCCGGGTTCGGCGCGGAAAATCTGTTCTCCCTTGAGGCCGTCTCCCCTGAGCGCCAACACATTGTCGATGCCCAGGAAGTGAAGGTCGATCATCACGTGCTCAGTCTCGCTGCGCGTAAAACCGCCGCAGACAATGTGAGGAACCACAGGAATCCCGTATTTGTGTTGGATGGAGGCGGCAATGGCCACGGTGCCGGGACGCTTGCGCACCACCCTGCGCTCGATGGTTCCGTCGGGCCGCTCCCTGAACTCAATTTCATCACGGTGAGTGGTGATGTTGATGAAACGGGGATTAAACTCCAGCAGGTTTTCGACGGTATTGTAAAGGCGTGAGGCATCGCTTCCCTTCAGCGGCGGCAACAGTTCAAAGGAGAGAATAGTGCGGCTGGTCTGGCTCAGGGCGTCTGTAACTTTCATGGTTTCCGGATTTAAATCACTGCAATTTTAGCCGTTAGCCGGCTGTACTGTTCAATAAAAATCTTCCTTCCGGAAGTCAGCTTCTCAATCGATTCGTTGGTGTAATGACGGATGGTGATCAGCGTCAACCCCGTGTTGTATTTTACTTCATACTCTTTCCGAAGGTCGAGTATGATGGTCTCTAATCCCATATCGGGAGCATCGACCAGCAGGTTCAGGTCGATGGCCGATTTCTGGATCAGGTTGACTTTCAGCCCTTTTCCCGACATCATGGCAAATACCTTCGAGATATCCTCAGCGGAAATGAACGAGAAGTCGTAGGGGGAGAAGGTGACTAGCACCTGGTTCCCCTTGGTGATGAAAACTGGAGTGAGTTCCAGCGGATGATCCAACTGATGGATCAGGGTTCCGGGTTTCGAAGGATTGACAAACGACCTGACATAGAGGGGGATGTTGCTGTTGTAAAGGGGCTTCATGGTTTTAGGGTGGATCACCTGGGACCCCGAATAGGTCATCTCGATGGCTTCGCGGTAGGAGAGTTCCTTCAGCAATACAGTGTCATTGAAGATTTTAGGATCGGCATTAAGCACTCCCGGCACATCTTTCCAGATGGTCACACTTTCGGCTTTGAGCAAACTTCCTAGGATGGCCGCTGTATAATCCGATCCTTCCCTTCCCAGGGAGGTGGTCAGATTGGTCACCGTTGATCCGATGAATCCCTGGGTAACGTATAGCTTCATCCCGTTGAAATGGAAGGTGTTGTTCACCAGCATCTCCGTCCATTTCCAGTTTACCGAGGCGTCGCGGTATTTGTCGTCGGTGCGGAGGCTCAGCCGGATGTCGATCCAGTGGTTGTTCATCCCGCAGGTGTGGAGATAGCAACTGACGATCAGCGAGGAGAGAAGTTCTCCGTAACAGATCAGTTGGTCGTACTCAAAATCAAAAAAGAGGGACGGAGGCGCCTGGAGTTTGTGCTCCACCTCTGCGATCATGGCATGGATCTTCTCAGGAATGGCTTCCTCCCCTCCGAAGAGTGAGGTGGCAAGGTTAAGGTGAAACTGCCGGAACTCCCCGAAAATCTCCATGGTCTCATCCCATCCGTTGAAATGGGCTTTTACCAGCGTTTCCAACAGGTTGGTGATTTTGCCCATGGCCGAGACCACCACAACCAGTTCTTCCTTGTGCGCCGACAGGATGGATGCAACATTCCTGACACCCTCGGCATCTTTAACGGAAGCACCCCCGAATTTGAAAACTTTCATAGTCATCAATGGTTAAACGGCTACAAAACTACAATTTTTAAAGTTTATCC
Source organism: uncultured Prolixibacteraceae bacterium (assembly GCA_964558145.1). Classification (GTDB taxonomy): domain Bacteria; phylum Bacteroidota; class Bacteroidia; order Bacteroidales; family Prolixibacteraceae; genus UBA1413. Next base: position 2,384 of record CAZLDP010000166.1, read on the forward strand.
TAGGTGGCATCGTCTTAGCCTCGAATAATGTTTAAAAAAAACGTATATTGCTTTCAATAAAAACAACCTAAAAGACAGGGACATGGATATTCAAACGACCGTCAATCTGAGCAATGGCGTGAAAATGCCGATTTTTGGTCTGGGTGTATTTATGAGCAAAGAGGGGTTGGAAGTTGAAAGTGCGGTTGAGACGGCGCTGGAGGCAGGTTACCGTCATATCGACACGGCCGCGGTTTACGGGAATGAACGGGGTGTGGGCAGGGCGATTGGTCGCAGCGGCATTCCACGGAGGGAGATTTTTATCACTTCCAAGGTGTGGAATTCCGATCAGGGGTACCTGACCACTCTTGACGCTTTCCGGGAATCGATCGAGCGGCTCGATACCGACTATATCGACCTTTACCTGATTCACTGGCCCAAAGGGCCCCTTTCCCTGGAAACCTGGAAAGCTATGGAGGAGATTTATGAGTCGGGGCGTGCAAGAGCCATCGGGGTGAGTAACTTTCTGGTGCACCACCTCGAGGAGTTGCTGCCTCACTGCAAGGTTACCCCTATGGTCGACCAGGTGGAGTTTCATCCCTACCTCCAGCAGCCCGATCTACAGAGTTTCTGCCGGGCAAATGCCATTCAGTTTGAGGCCTGGAGCCCCATCATGAAGGGGCAGGTAAACGAGATTCCTCTCTTGCAGGAATTGGCCCATCGCTTTGGAAAAACGCCGGTACAGGTTACCCTGCGCTGGGAAATCCAAAAGGGGATCGTAACCATTCCCAAATCGGTGCATCGCGACCGTATCCTCTCCAATGCAGAAATCTTTGATTTTGAGATTCCGGCTACCGACATGGCACGTATTGACGCACTCGACCGTCACCACCGGATAGGGGCCGATCCCGACAATTTCAATTTCTGATACCCGATCGTCATTTTGTGGGAGAAGGGAACCTCTGCAAATCTGAAGGTATACCTGTTTTATTCTAATTCGTCGAGCTCGGCTAAAGTTTCTTTGAGCCGGGCGAGGTAAGTGCCGTAGATCTTCCGGAACGACCACCGCAGGAGGAGGAAAAGTGTCCCCGAAATCAACGCCAGCAGGAAGATGCCGATGGCCAACACCGGGACTAAAAAACCTTCGGAGATGTTGTGTTTGTTAATGCCGGTAAAATAGCCGGCGGTGAAACCTGTGGCTGATTCAAGCACGATGATAGCCAGCGCCAATGTGAAAAGCCGTTGGTAGTGGGTGAGCACCCTGATGGTTTTAAGCAGCGTATGGCGAAGGTCGCCCACCTCCCGGCACTGTCGCCTGATCTTCCAGTAGTGAAGGAAAAAGATGCAGGCGAGGGCGATGATGAGAATATTCACCGAGGAATCCATGGCCGATATCCATCCAGGAACCGATTCTCCGGCAGAAACCAGATCGAAGGTGACAGAGAGGGTGATGATCCCAGCCAGGACAATCAGGCCGATCCAGATGTTCCGGTCGATAAGATCTAACAGGCTTTTGGTCCTGCCGTTGAGCATACTTCTGATCTGTTCCGCGGTCAGTTTCTGCTGTTCCGAGGATTTGTCCGAGAATTCGGACCATGCCTTTTTCAGATCATTGATTTCCATGGTATTACTCCCTTTCTGAATCCATCAGTAATTTGAGCTTCTTTTTGATCCGGTTCATTTTCACCCTTACATAATTCTGTGTGATTCCCGTAATCTCAGCGATCTCTTCATAGTTTTTATTTTCGAGGTAAAGCAGAATCACCGATTTTTCGATTCCGCTCAACTGGGAGACTGCCTTCCTCAGAAGAGCAAGGTCTTCTTCGGTCTCCGTCGGGCTATTCTCGTCGGCAATTTGCAGGATGGCGCCCGTGAGGCTGCTGAATCCGGGTTGCCGGCGTTGTTTTTTAAAGGAAGTGATGGCGGTATTAAGCGCGACACGATACATCCAAGTTGTGAATTTCGATTCGTTCCTGAAGGAAGGGAACGATCTCCACAACTGGATGAGAATTTCCTGAAAAAGATCGTTCCGATCCTCCGCATGGTCGCAATAGATATTGCATACCTTGTGGATAATTCCCTGGTTGGCTCCGATGATATCCAAAAATTCCTTTTCCAAACCTTGCATATAGGTAGGGAATCGTTACGTTTAATTACAGGCAGGCGAACTGTTGTAGAACAGTTATTTCATTTTGAGGTAAGAGACCTCACGGGGAGTGAGGAGCCGCCATTTTCCGCGGGGCAGGTTTTTCTTGGTCAGTCCGGCAAAAGAGACCCTGTCTAAGGCTTTCACGCGGTATCCCAGCGATTCGAAAATGCGGCGCACGATGCGGTTTCTCCCGGAATGGATCTCAATGCCGATGGTATCTTTTTCCTGTCCTTCGACGAAGGTGATGCCGTCGGCGGCAATGAATCCGTCTTCGAGTTCAATTCCGTCGGCGATTTTCTTCATGTCGTTCACCGACACGGTTTTGTCAAGAGTGACCTGGTACACCTTTTCTACCTTGTGGCTGGGATGGGTGAGTTTTTTCGACAATTCCCCGTCGTTGGTGAGCAGCAGGAGTCCCGTGGTGTTCCGGTCGAGCCGTCCTACCGGATAGATCCGTTCATCGCAGGCCCCTTTTACAAGTTCCATCACCGCATGTTCAGCATGGGGATCATCGGTGGTAGTCACCACATCGCGGGGTTTATTGAGCAGGACGTACACTTTTCTTTCGGGGGTGAGCAGGCGGTTGTCGAAGCGGACTTCATCGTCGGGACTTACCTTGGTTCCCAGTTCGGTGACTGTTTGTCCGTTGACCGTAACCACGCCTGCAGCGATATATTTGTCGGCTTCCCTGCGGGAACATATTCCCGCATTGGAGATAAAGCGGTTGAGCCGGATCAGTTCCCCTTTTTCAGGAGTACGGAGGTTTTCTTTTTTGTCGGAGGTATATCCCAGTTCCCTGATAAGCTGTTTCCGCGAGGGTCTTCTTTCTCTGCGTAACAACAGCTTCTTGCCCCCTTTTTCAGTTCCCTGCCGGGGAAGGGGTGTGGTTCTGCCGGCAGCGGCCCGTTCCTCTCCCAACGTACGTCGGCGGGCCGGTCCGGGAGCCTGGATGCGGGAACCTGTTGCAGAGGTACGAAATCCGGCGCCTCTTCTTTCTCCATCGGGATAACTGCCCTGTGGTACACGGCTTTCGGCGCCGGGCCTGTTGCCCTCACCCCGCAAAAATGAGCTGCCCCTCCGGCGCCCGCCTTCCCCTGAGGTGCGCAGTACCCGCTTTTCGCCTGCTGAGGGTTGTTCCCTGCGGACAGTCCTGCCGGCAGTCTTGCCCCGGCTGCTCCGGCCTCCCTGAAAATCTCTGCTCATATTGTTTCTGTTTGACGATGCAAATTTCGCAAAAAAAACGGACCTGCCCTTCAACTGGCTGTTTATTTCCTTATTTGCTTTCGTTTTCGCTGGTAGGGATACCGATGATATGGTTTTCTTTTCGTGGCAGGCGGAAGATTCCCGGAGGACTCTAAAACAACTTCTGTTTCACCCGATATCGGGAAGGCTGATCCCCCTGATTTTACGGTAGAGGTCGAGGGCGTACACGTCGGTCATTCCCGAGATGAAGTCGACGGCCGACTGTACCTTGAAATAAGTGGAATCCGCTTCCTGCAGGTATTGTCCGGGAAGGAGCATCAGGATCTTGCGGCTCAGGGGAGTACCGGGATGAAGCAAAGCCCCCGTGAACTCCGAAAGAAGGGTGTCGATGATTTTATAGCCTGCAATTTCGATCTCCACCACCGACCGG
>CAZLDP010000167.1:0-6139 GCA_964558145.1 uncultured Prolixibacteraceae bacterium
TGGTAATTAGATAACTCCGTAGGGTGGTTATGTTGGTTCCTAGTGAGTAATTTTTCTGTTTGGAGCAGGTGGGGGAGAACAGACCATGAGTGGCAGCTTGTCGATGTCAGGTGATGTAAAGACTGTCAGTCGAAGTTTTTAAATCCCCTGACATCGCCGCTCTGCCACACATGGACTGTTCTCCCCCACCTGTTAAAAACAGAAATCTTAACCTCTTTCATCGACCAGAACTTGACTACGAAGTTGTCGTTGGTCCCATCGCCATTCGGTGTAAAAATATTGGGGACCACAATAAAAGAGGTGTCGGCCACGATGTAACCGGCCAGATAAGCCGTATCGGAGCAGGTTATGTCGCCGGTCCGTTTCTTCGAAACGAGTTTCACCTTGTACGACCCTGAATTTTCAAACACAAATACCGGGTTGTCGTCATAAGCGATAAGCATGATGCTGTCCACCGGGATCGATGGATCATTTTTGATCTCGTCCAGATCACGGAAGAAGAACCATTCATACGATCCTGGGTCTCCGTTTTCTGAAGTGTTGGTAAATTTCACCTCCAGGGGAGCTTCACCATTCGCGGGATCGACGGTAAACGAAGCCCGGGTGACCAACGGGAAGTAAGTAACGGAGGAAGTGGATTCACACCCGAAACGGTCGGAGAGCACCACCGAATACAGGCTCTCACTGGTCGGAGGATTGCCGATGTGTGCTGTGGCGGTCCGGGCAATCACCTCTTCTCCACGGCGCCATTCTGTCTGCAGGTCCCTGTTAAGCTGAACAGGCACCAGTGTGGAGAGGTCATAATAAACCAGACCGGAGGAAACAAAGGTGGCCGAAAGGGTAAAGGAAGTGCAGTCAGAATGGGTCACTGCGGCAGAAAGGTCGTGGTGATTATTGAAAACCCACCCCCTGTATACCTCACTGTTCAGTGCCGTGCTGATTTTGACCCTGTAACATCCATCCTCTAATCCCGCAATTTCGGAGCTGTTGCTTCCTGTATTCTCAGAGAAAAAGAATTCAAATGCACCATTTTGCGGGTTGAATTTTTCCCATTCCCACGTTTTAGAGCCGGCAAGGGCTGTAGAGGCCTTCAACCTGGCTTCCCTGTTTTCGCCCACCGTACAAAAGATAAAGACCGGGTCTTTTTCACTGAATACCGGGTAGTTGGTATCTTCCCGGAAAATCGAACCGGGAGCTGAGAGCTGGGCTCCGGCAAAGAAGGGGAGCAGCCCAGGCAGGCAGGCCATAAGCCGGACAGCCATCGATCGAGTTAACTTCATTCCAACAACTTACTTGTCAATGCAATAATAACGGTAAAAAACCATGAAATTGCCTGACAAAGATAATAAATCATTTGAAGCAAATTCACCGGACAGCCTGCAGTGTTCTCCCCTGTTCATGGGAAGGATGGAGTGACCGGCATGAAATTACCCGATGAGGAACAGGTTTCACCCTGACCAGACGGTCTATTTCCGGCTTAATTTATTTATTTTGTCGTTTCATTTATTCAGGAACAACGTGTTTGATTATCTCGAGAATCTCAATGAAGCCCAGCGTGAAGCGGTGATCCGCACCGAAGGTCCCTCGCTGATTGTGGCTGGTGCCGGATCGGGAAAGACCCGGGTACTCACCTACAGGATTGCCCATCTGGTCAAACAGGGGGTAAAGCCATCCACCATTCTGGCCCTTACTTTCACCAACAAAGCAGCCGGGGAGATGAAAGAGCGCATTGGCACCATTGTTGGCCCACTGCAGGCACGGCATCTCTGGATGGGAACCTTTCATTCCATTTTTGCCAGGATCCTGAGAATAGAACACGAAGCTACCGGTTTTCCTGCCGATTTCACCATTTACGATGCCGCCGATTCCAAAAATGCCATCCGAGGCCTTATCAAGGAGCTTGGACTTGACGACAAAGTGTATAAGCCAGGTATGGTGGCCAACCGGATATCCATGGCCAAGAACAACCTGGTCACCCCGGCAGCTTATATGGAATCATCCGTGAACCTTGAATACGACCGGAATATCAGGATGCCCCGGATTGGCGAGCTGTACAAGGAGTACATGAAAAGGTGCCGTCTTTCCAATGCGATGGATTTCGACGACTTGCTGATGATGACAAACCTGCTGTTCAGAAACCATCCTGATGTCCTTCGCCGTTACCAGGAACGGTTTGATTATGTGCTGGTAGATGAGTACCAGGACACTAATTTTGCCCAGTACATGATCATCAACCAGCTTGCAGCGCTTCACCGCAACGTTTGCGTGGTGGGCGACGATGCACAAAGCATTTACTCCTTCAGGGGTGCACGGATCGAAAACATTTTCAACTTCCAGCGAGATTACCCCGGATACAGGGTTTTCAAACTGGAACAGAATTACCGTTCCACCCAAACTATCGTCAATGCCGCCAACAGCGTGATAGCCCGCAACAAGCGGCAAATCAGTAAAGCCGTGTTTTCGGATCTCGAAACCGGCGCTCCGGTGAAAGTGATTCATGCACTTACCGACAATGAAGAAGGATTTATGGTGGCAGCAACCATTGCCGAGTCCCAGTTGCGCGATCATTACCGTTTTCAGGATTATGCCATACTTTACCGAACCAACGCTCAATCCAGGATTTTTGAAGAGGCGCTTCGCAAAAGAAATATCCCTTACAAAATATATGGGGGACTCTCTTTTTACCAGAGAAAGGAGGTCAAGGACCTGTTGGCCTATTTCAGGATGGTCATCAATCCCGACGACAATGAGGCACTCAAACGGATTATCAATTATCCCGCCAGGGGTATCGGAGAAACTACCCTGTCGAAAATGGAAAAGGCAGCCGCCGACCGCAATACCTCAGTATGGCACATCCTGAATCTGCTGCCCGGTGACAATCCGGCTCAACTAAACAAAGGTACCTGCACAAAACTGACCGGTTTTTTAGAACTGATCCTTCATTTCAGAGAATTATCCAATAGTTTAAGCGGATTTGAACTGGCAAAAGCCGTGGCCTCCGAAACGGGTCTTTTGAAAGAGCTTTACAACGACAAGTCACCCGAGGGAATCAGCAGGGTGCAAAATTTAGAGGAGTTGTTGAACGCCATCCAGGAGTTCAGCATCAATGCATTGGAAGAAGGCCGTCCCGGTAAAATCGGAGATTATCTTCAGGACGTGGCCCTTTTGACCGACCAGGACCACGAAAAGGAGGAAGACCGCAACAAGGTGACCTTGATGACGGTTCACTCAGCAAAAGGTCTCGAGTTCATGAATGTTTTTATCGTGGGACTCGAAAAGAACCTCTTTCCCACGGGACAGGCGGGAGAGCTGATAACCAAGGAAGAGTATGAGGAAGAACGCCGTCTCTTTTATGTAGCCCTGACAAGAGCCGAAAAACAGGTTTACCTCTCGTGGGCAGGTCAGCGCTACCGGTGGGGTAAGCTGGAATTCTGCCAACCCAGTCCTTTCATTAGTGAAATCGACTCGGAATGGCTTGAAATGGTTGGGGAAAGAAACGCCACCCCTACAAGGCATACCCCAGTTCCCTCACCAAGGCGGCAGGAATATCCTCCTTCCGGATCTCCCCTGCGGGAGGCATCCGTAGGTTTACGGATGAATTTCGGCCGGAAAATATCACAAATTACGGAAGAAAACGAGAACGCTCCTTCCTTTGAAGCGGACGACCCGGCAAGTATCGTCCCAGGTATCATGGTCGAACATCAACGATTCGGAAGGGGAAAGGTACTCCAGGTGGAAGGTATACCTCCCGACCTTAAAGCAACGGTCTTTTTCCATAATGCCGGACAAAAACAGTTGCTCCTGCGTTTTGCCCGGCTGAAAATTGTAAGATAATCAGGTCTGGACAATTATTTAAGGATTCACGGTTTGTTGAATCACTGAAAACCACTACTTTTGCAGAACCAATCCCCTCATTGTATTTCGAATTGACTACGAATCAGATAATATGAGTACCCAATCGAAAGATTACAATACCAGCCGGAAGAAGCTTGCGCTTCCCGAATATGGCCGCAATGTTCACAATATGGTGGATTTGCTGCTTCAGATGGAAGACAGGGAACGGAGGAACAAGGCGGCCCATGTCCTGATCGACATTATGGGAAACCTGAACCCTTATCTTCGTGATGTACCCGACTTTAAACACAAGTTATGGGACCACCTGGCCATCATGGCCAATTTTAAACTCGACATCGATTATCCTTACAGTCCCCCTTCTCCCGATGTCCTTTTTGAGAAGCCCAACAAGGTACCTTACTGTCAGCGTGATATCAGACTCAGGCACTATGGTCACACCATGGAGCTCATGATCAAAAAGGCCCAGGAATTTGAAGAGAGCAAGGAGAAGGATATTTTGATCTACCAGTTGGCCAATCACATGAAAAAGTCGTATCTGACCTGGAACAAGGATACAGTGGAGGACGACAAGATTCTGGATGACCTGAGTGAGATTTCGAACGGAAAGCTGAAATGCAAGGATATAGAGTTGGCTGAAGTAAAGGCGAATCTTCCGCGCCAGCCATTCCCGGTCAAACAGAAATCCCCGAAGCGGGGGAACCAGCCTAAACGTCACTGACCAACTGAGACCGGAGCTTATGGCCATTTTTACCATCGAAGGCGGGGTACAACTGAAAGGGACGTTAGAACCGCAGGGAGCGAAGAATGAAGCTTTACAGGTGATGTGTGCCACGCTCCTGACAGACCAGGAAGTGATCATTGCCAATGTACCTGAAATCAGGGATGTATTGAACCTGATGGATTTGCTGCGGGGAATAGGGGCTGAAATCACCCGTTTGGAAAAAGGCAGGTACAGGTTCAGTACCGTACAGATCAGGGAGGAGTACCTGCACAGCAAGGATTTTTCCCTTCTGGCTGCCGGCATCCGGGGATCCATTATGATGCTGGGGCCTTTGCTGGCCAGGTTGGGACATGGATATATCCCGCAACCAGGGGGAGACAAAATAGGCCGGCGTCGTGTCGACACCCACTTTCTTGGATTTCAGGCCTTGGGTGCGATCTTTAATTTTGACAGGGAAAACCACCGTTTTAGTGTGAAAGCGGCCAAGCTGAAAGGAAACTACATCCTAATGGAGGAAGCTTCGGTGACAGGTACTGCCAATCTAATCATGGCCGCCGTGCTGGCGGAAGGTACCACCACCCTCTACAATGCCGCCTGTGAACCTTACGTACAACAGTTGTGCCGGATGCTGATATCGATGGGAGCTTCGATTCAGGGTATCGGCTCCAATCTGTTGACGGTTAACGGTGTAAATTCTCTGTCAGGGTGCGTTCACACCATTCTGCCCGACATGATTGAAGTGGGCAGTTTTATTGGACTGGCAGCGATGACCGCTTCAGAAATCACCATCAGAAATGCCGGCATAGGGCATTTGGGGATTATTCCATCAAGTTTCAGCCGACTGGGCATCCGAATCCAACAACAGGGTGACGACCTGATTATCCCGGCAAACGACCATTTCCAGATCGAGAGCTACCTCGACGGTTCAATTTTGACCATTGCCGATGCCCCGTGGCCAGGGCTTACCCCCGACCTGCTCAGCGTCTTCCTGGTAGTGGCCACTCAAGCCAAGGGAAGCGTTTTGATTCATCAGAAAATGTTTGAAAGCCGCCTTTTCTTCGTGGACAAACTGATCGACATGGGTGCACAGATCATCCTTTGTGATCCGCACCGTGCAACGGTCATCGGTTTGGATCGCACTCACCCCCTCCGGGCGACCAACATGACTTCCCCCGATATCCGCGCAGGGATTGCCCTTCTTATTGCAGCCCTCTCCGCCAAGGGGTCCAGCCAAATCAACAATATCGACCAGATCGACAGAGGCTACGAACATATTGAAACCAGGCTCAATGCCATCGGCGCACATATTACCAGAAGCTGACAACAAACACTTCTGGCATAAAGGTTGTTATTTTAGTGCATAAACCTGTAATATAAATATGGTATGAAACATCCAATTCTCCTCACCCTTGTGGCTTTATGCCTTACCTTCGCCGCCCAGGGACAACCCGTGAAACCGGTCTTAGGTACGCAGGTCGGGAATTTAGCCCCGGAAATAACGGAAAAATCAAATACAGGAAAAACAATGAAACTTTCCGACACAAGGGGGAAAGTGGTGTTGAT
>CAZLDP010000168.1:0-6132 GCA_964558145.1 uncultured Prolixibacteraceae bacterium
AGACTGCCCACTGAAGCGGAATGGGAACTGGCTGCCCGTGGAGGCAGGCAGAATGCCAAATTCCCCTGGGGAAGCTATTATACCCGTAACGCAAAGGGTTGTTTCCAGGCCAATTTCAAACCACTCAGGGGAAACTATGTGGCCGACAGCGAAAGCAGCGTGACCACCATGAAAGTGGGTTCGTTCGACCCTAACGATTACGGTCTTTACGACATGGCCGGGAATGTGGCGGAATGGACCAGCAGCGCCTACTTTGAAGCAGGCTATGATCTGATCAACGACTTAAATCCTGAAATCGACTACCGTGCAACTCCCGATGACCCCCTTGTGATGACAAGGTAGGTGGTGAGGGGAGGAGCCTTGAAAGATACGGAATATTTTATCAGGACATCCACCCGGTCGTATGAGTATCAGGATACTGCCAAATCGTACGTGGGATTCCGTTGTGTCCGCAGTTCATTCAGAAATGAGCTTCACAACCGGTAAAACGGTTCATCGTTCCTTCTCTCCGGTTCTCCGCCGAGGTTGTCCGGCCGGTCTGACCTCGATCTCTGCCCCGCACGAAGCACACAGGTAAGTTTCACAGCCCGTGCAGGCAAAACAGTTGCTGCAGACACGGGGTAATTCGCTCCGGCAAAAACTTTGGCCACAACCCCCGCATTGGATTATTTCCCCCTTTTTCTTTTCCATTTGTCACTCCTGACGAGTTTCATAATCCCGAAGAAAAGGATCAGTGTGAAGATGATGGTTGCACCGGAGGGGATGTTCAGGAAGTAGGAGATGATAAGCCCTGAAAAGGTACCGGTGAAGGCGAAAAGTACCGAAAGAAGCATCATCTTGCGGAAATCGCGGGTGAAGAGGTTTGCAGCAGCCTGGGGAACGGTCATCAGTGAAAGGATCAGGATGATGCCCACTGCCCTGATATTCATAACCAGCACCAGTGCGATGAGGGTCATCACGCTATAATTGAAGAAGTTTACGGGAATTCCGGAAGCTCTGGCGAACTCCTCATCGAAGGCGATATAGAGAATTTCCCTGAACCAGCGGATGAAGAAAGCACCCAGGAGGAGGAGAAGAATCAGCATAGCCCACAGCTCTGTGCTTCGCACTGTGAGGATATTTCCGAAGAGATAACTCATCAGGTTAGGTGTGTAACCCGGAGTCATAAAAATGAAGATAACCCCCAGAGCCATTCCCAGTGACCACCAGATGGCAATGGAGGAATCTTCCCGGATATGGATCCGGTCGGAGAAAAACTGGATGCCGAAGGCGGTAAGGACGGCAAACAGGGCAGCCCCGACCAGGGGGTTGAAGCCCAAGAGAAAAGCCAGCCCGATTCCTCCGAAGGAGGCATGGGTGATTCCTCCGCTGATGAATACAATCCGCCTTGAGACAATATAGGTTCCGGCGATTCCGGCAGAGATACTGGTAAACAGGGCAGCCAGGAGCGCCTTCTGGAAAAAACCGAACGTAAAAAGTTGCAGAAACTCATTCATAGGGGGTATGTTTCTCAAGAATAGTGTGGGGAATGTCTCCGTGGGAAAGTACCTGAATGGGGCAGTTGTAAGCCTTCAGATCACCCGGGGTGATGATGGGGGAGTTGTGGTAGTATAGACGGCGGTTGACACATGCAATGGAACGGACGTAACCGGAAATGATCCCCACATCGTGCGATACGAGCAGGATGGCCATCTTTTCATTGAGTAGCCTCAGTTTTTCGTAGAGTTCCCCCTCAAAGCGGTTGTCGACAAAAGTATCGGGTTCATCGAGTATCAGCAGCCTGGGGTCGCTGATCAACGCCCTGCATAAAAATGCACGTTGCATCTGCCCTCCCGAAAGCTCGCCGATGGCTTTTTGGCGCAGATCTTCAATTCCCATCTCCTCCATCAGTTCCAAAGCCCTTTCCCGTTCACTGGAAGCCGAGGAAAAAGGTATGTGGCGCATCAAAGAACCCGAGCGAACCACATCCATCACCGTGATCGGAAACCGTCGGTCGATGTTTTTTACCTGGGGAAGGTAACCGATAGGCCGTTTCAGCCGAGGCAGGTCTTCCCTGAAATAGAGCTTCCCCTTATCCGGCTGGAGAATCCCCATAATAATCCTGATTAATGTCGATTTTCCCCCTCCATTGGGGCCAATCATCCCGATGAAATCATGGTCGAAAATTTTCAGGTCAACTTCCTCCAATACCGGCTCCCGGTCATACGCAAAGGTAACATGGTTAATATGAACCAGTGGTTTTTCCATCAGTTTTCGCTGATTAACCGGGCAATCTCGGTGAGGTTGCTACTCCATTCGGGATTAAGCGGCCATATCTGGATGACACTGCCTTTGATTTCCCGGGCAAAGACCTCAGCGAGTTCCCTGTCAAATTCACTCTGGATAAAAATCACCCCGATATTTTGAATTTGGGCAGTCAGTACCAATTGAGCCAGGTGAGCGGGTGTGGGCTCCTTGCCCTCCTGTTCCACCGAGAGCTGCTCCAGTCCGTAATCCCTTGCAAAATAGGTCAGCGAGGGGTGATAGGAGATGACCTTCTTTCCGACAGATGCACGGAGGATTTCCCGGATTTTCCGGTCTGTCTCCTCTATTTCCCGGAGAAATGCCTCATAGCCGGCGGTATACACTGTTTTCCTTCCCGGATTAATTTTTACCAATTCATCCAGGATACGTGCAGCCATTATCCTGACATTGGCCGGCGACATCCAGGTGTGGGGGTCGATACCCGACCGGATGCCCTGTGCGTTCACCGGTTCTCCCCCGATCAGGTCTACTCCTTCCGAAAGATCAGCCACCTCCATACGGGGGTTGGCCTCTCTGATCCTCTCCCCCCATGAACGTTCAAAACCCACATATCCCATTGTCAGCCAAAGCCTCGCACTGGCAATCTCCGTCATCTGGGTGGGCAGCAGGGAATAGGTGGTGGGATTGGCGCCATGGGGAATCAGTACGGAAACTTGAAAATCACTCCCCCCGATCTTTTCCACAAAGGTTTTCTGGGGAAGTATGCTTACCAGAATAACAGATTTTTCCGCTTTCCCGGGGCCTCCTCTTCCACAACTCCCCAAGACGACCGCAACGATGGTCAGAAATACTATTTTTCTCATTATCTTTATTGTTTGCGCGCTCTCTTCTGCAAATGTAATATTTTGCTTCCGGGAATAAAATCGGGTTTCTGCGATCTCTCATACCAAAAATCCTTAAATTCATCCAATCAAATTCTTTTGTCATGTTGATAGAGTTTCGGATCGCTTATAAAACCTGGTTTGGGCAGGAATTGATGATTGTGGGATCCCATCCGCTACTGGGAAGTGGTTCCCCTGAAAAGGCTGCCGTCATGGTTTATTCGCCGGAAAACGGGGGGATGTGGAGTTTTTTTCTGGATATCACCGATCATGTTCCTTTTCATTACCGCTATTTGATCAGGAACAACCAGGACGGTTCGGTGATCCATGAGTGGGGTGGCGACCGCCATTACGATCCCCGTGGCAAGGAACAGAACTGGGTTTTACTGTGTGACCGGTGGCGTTCAATGGCAAACCCGGACTATGTCCTTTGTTCTTCTGCATTTACCAGGGCTATTTTCAGACCTGGAGAGTTGACGACTGCTTCCGCTGCGCCTCCCCGGGGAAGGAAAAGGAGCGTGCTGGTCAGGTTCACTCCTCTGGCGCCGCGTATAAAGCCCGGGCAAACAGTGGCAGTCTGCGGCAATTCCTCTATTTTGGGAAGTTGGGATGCGACCAAAGCTCTGAAAGCGGGGAACTCCCGGTTCCCGGAATGGTCGTGCGAGGTTAACCTCCCTGTGGCCGACTTCCCTCTGCATTATAAATACATCATTTTAGATACTTTCCAGAACAGTGTGGTCTGGGAGGAGGGTGAAAACCGGACACTGGCTCTCTCCGGTCAGGCAGCCCCACAGGGTATTGAGGTAAGGGATGAAATCTTCTCCTATCCAGGTCCACCCTGGAAGGGTGCCGGTGTTGCCATTCCGGTGTTTTCCCTCCGTGGAAAGAAGGGGTTTGGTGTGGGTGAATTCTCCGACCTGATGCTGCTGGCCGACTGGGCAGCTTCAGTGGGTATCAGGATGATCCAAATCCTTCCTGTCAACGATACAGTGGCTACTCACACCTGGCACGATTCCTACCCCTATGCAGCCATCTCGGTATTTGCCCTTCATCCCCTCTATGTGAACCTGCAGAAAATAGGAAAACTCCATTCTGAAATTACTCAGCGGATTGTGGATGCCCAGGGTGAATACCTCAATTCCCTCGATAAAATGGATTATGAAGCGGTAATGACCCTGAAATCGAGGTTTTTCAAACTGATCTATGACCAGCAAAAAGAGGAATTTTTAGAAGACCCAGCTTTTCAGGACTTTTTCAGGCAGAATGCGCACTGGCTGAAGCTTTATGCAGCTTTTTCCTACCTGAGGGACCTTTTCAATACCCCCGATTTCACCCGGTGGAACGGTTTTTCCGATTTTACCCCGGAACTTCTCAAGGAACTCACCGATCGGGAAGCGCCTCACTACGACGATATCGCCATTCACTATTTCATTCAGTACCATGCCCACTGCCAACTGCTGGAAGCTGCCGCCTATGTCCGTTCACGGGGGGTGGTTCTCAAAGGCGACATTCCCATCGGAATTTACCGCAACAGCGTGGATGCATGGACCAATCCCCGGCTGTTCCATTTAGAATGCCAGGCTGGAGCACCACCCGACGATTTTTCTGCAACCGGACAGAACTGGCGTTTCCCGACCTATAACTGGGAGGCGATGGCACTTGACAACTACAGTTGGTGGCAGCAACGTCTCCGCCAGATGTCAGCTTATTTCGATGCCTTCCGGATCGACCATATCCTGGGATTCTTCCGCATCTGGGAGATACCGGCAAGTCAGGTGCAGGGGCTGATGGGCTGTTTCAACCCGAGTATCCCCTATACCCGGGAGGAGATTCTGTACAAGGGAATCCGTTTTGACGAAAACAGATACTGCAGACCTTATATCAGGGACCATTTCCTGCATGAAATTTTCGGGGAGATGACCGATGAGGTGAAAGTCACCTTTCTGGAAGAGTATGCACCAGGATGCTGGTCTCTGAAACCGGCTTTTGATAACCAGAAAAAAATTGAAGCTTTTCTTGCACCCTCTCCCGAAGATAATGCCGAACGGAGATCGTTTCTGAACCGGTTGAAACAAGGACTGTTTGATCTGGTTGCCGAAGTCCTCTTCCTGGAAGCTCCCCGGCCGGAAGGAAACGCATACTATCCGCGGAACTCCTTCCATTTGACCCACTCATACAGGGAACTGGATCAGGAAACCCGGAGAGCGCTTGATGAAATTTACATCGATTATTTCTACCGGCGCAACGAGGAGTTCTGGCGGGGCAAAGCCATGCAGAAACTTCCGGTAATTAAAACAGCCACCGATATGTTGTTGTGCGGCGAAGATCTAGGAATGGTCCCGGCTTGTGTGCCCGATGTGATGGGCGAGCTCGGTATTCTCAGCCTCGAAGTCCAGCGGATGCCCAAAGACCCCCATAGGGAATTCGGCCTGCCGGCCCATTATCCGTATCTGTCGGTAGCTACTCCTTCATCGCATGATACCTCCACCCTCAGGGGATGGTGGGAGGAAGACAGGGCAAAAACCCGGAAATTTTATGAGGAATGCTTGGGGCACCGGGGAGAGGTACCTGAAAGTTGCACGCCGGAACTGGTGAGGGAAATTGTGGTTTGCCATCTGGAGTCGCCGGCTATGTGGACGGTTTTCCCCATTCAGGATCTCCTGGGAATGGATGGTCAGCTTCGTCACCCCGATCCGCATGCCGAGCGGATCAACCAACCTGGAAATCCTGACCATTATTGGCGCTACCGCTTCCATATTCCCCTGGAAGAGCTTTTGGGAAATGATGAATTTAATGAGATGCTTCGTAAGCTGATTGCAGAATCAGGCAGATAGAGGTGTGGGTCAACCGGTATCGTTTTTCCGCGATTTAGGCCTAAGCGGTTTGGCGCCCCGTGGCGGTACCGGATCATATCCGCTGGTACCCCAGGGATGGCATCGTGCTATCCTTTTTGTGGCCAGCCAGAATCCTCTGAAAGGGCCGTGAATCTTCACTGCTTCCACCGCAT
>CAZLDP010000169.1:0-6122 GCA_964558145.1 uncultured Prolixibacteraceae bacterium
ATCTTCGCCCGGAACCGGGAATAAATCGTGTCCTTCGGTATCGTCAAAAACCAGTGAATCGACAGGTAAAAGTTGCGGATCATCACAATCCAAATTGTATTTCCAGCTTCTGATCTGATTCAACTCAGCGGTCCACAACAGGTTTCGTTTCTGATCCCACACTACGTTGTGAGAAGAGGGGCTGTGAAAACTCCGCTGAACGACATTTTCAGGAAAAGAGAGCGTGTCGGTTCTGAAAACTGTCAGGCTGTTGCCGGTGCTGGCCGCACATACAATGTTCCCGTCGGGGAGAATTTCAGCAGAATGGGGATTGTGGCCAGCCTTAGCATAGAACATCATCTTCTTATCGCAAATCCGGATCAGGGCACAGGCTCCACCCGATGCGGTCATCAATACATAGTTGCCCCCATAAACTAATTTGACGTCACTCGGGTTGCTAAACCACTTCACATGCTCCGGGTTGCTTATCTGTTCGGCCGGTTTCCAGTTCCACACCATATTCCCGGTTTCCTGCTCAACAATTGCGATCTGCGGTTCTGACTGTTCCGCTAAAATGATGCAATTGGCAAATCTTTCATAACCCTGCCCGGAAATATTTCCGGAGAAGATCAATAAAGCTGTAATGAAACAAAAAAGACCAAAAAATAAAACCGGAAAGAGCAATTTTTTCATGGGACGTACTTAAATTCGTTAGGCAATTAGACGGTTATAAGCCCGGAGAAAAGCGGATCGTAATCCGTTGATTATCCGGAGTAATCCGGAAAATAATTTCTTTGCCCGGTTGAGAGAACGATCCTTTTACGGCGATTACGGAATAGCCTGTCTCTTTAAACCGGCCATCGATCCGGTTTTTCTCAATCCTTTCAAAGGGCAGTTCTGCCTGGCTGCCGGTAGTCATATCAAGAAACCACTTCACGGGGGCTTTTTCTTTCATGCGCATGGTAATCCCATGTTCGTCGATTTCGAATACCATGGTGGCTTTGATCGTTTGGAGCGGCCAGGTGATGAGCAGTTTGCCGTCAGAAGATTCCTCAATCACCGGATCGCTGCCGGAAAGCAGAATCTCATTTCCATCGACTACCGCTTTCAGCCGCAATCCTGCCCTGTTCTCCGGTGTGCTCCAGTTGTAACCATCGACAAAGGGAAGGGTATGATACTGGCACTGGGTGGAATTGCTTTGGGTGGTGAGATAGTCGGATTGCAAATTTTCGTCAAAAAGATGGATATCGCGAAAACGCAGACTCCCGTTTTCCCACAATAGGTTAACCCGGTAGAACCGGCTGTTGAACCAAACCGTTTTACAATCGCTCCCTTCCAGATCATGCGTGACCGTCACCGAAGTGGCAGGAGTGGTTTTGTAATGATCGCGAAACCACTGCCCGGAGGTAGCCAACGTTTCCACCCTGACTTTTTGCTCCTCTCTCAAAGCGGCAATCAGCGGCAGTTGAATTTTAAACCCTTTCGACATTTTTTCCCAGGTAAATGAATTTTCCTGCCCTGTCTGGAAATAAGCAAATTCCAGGCACTCTCCTTTCACAAATTCGTCGAAATACCACTGAACCCAGGCCGAGTCACCGCCACCGTAACGGTACACCGGTTCGAGCGTAATCACACCCTGACGGCCGGTCCCCAGTCCATCGTCGTACTGGCGTACCGGATCGCTTCCCAACATGCGAAAAACCGGTACGTTGATCTGGTTCTCAGCGGTTTGTGCCGGCATGTACGCATTCTTTTTACTGGGATAATAAGCCTGATTCCAGTAGCCACCCCATAGGGTATAACCGTCGGTTCCAATCTGGTCTTTACAGTTGCAGGAAGCCACAATACCGTATTTTTCCGCCATATAATCCAAGGTATGGGCATCGATGAACCACGAACCAACCGATTTCGGATAATACCCGAAAATCTGCTTAAAATCTCTCATGTATACATCCACCAGCTTTTCACGCTCTTCAGGGGTGTACCCCACGGAAAATCCCACATGCGCGTGCCAATCCCAGGGGAACCGGCCCCGCCACTTCAATCCTGCATTTTCACAAAGCGGCTGCGGGATCTCCCACCAGCCGCCAATCTCGAACAAGCTTTCGGGAAGGTTTTTCAACAGTTGCTGGTACCGTATATCGAGCAATGCATCGTACTGTAACAAAAATGTTCCTCCAAGACCATACTGGTTCATTATTTCAATTTGTTGAACTACGGTCTGATAGAGTACATCTTCGGTGATTTTAACATCACGGGGCTCCAGCAGGCGGATAAAATTGATGATGTTGACAATGCGGGGCTTTTCCCCCCGGACCAGGTTCCCTGTTGGAGGCTTCTCCTGATGGGAACAAGAAAAAACCAGGAACAGAATCAGCCCACTCATCCAGGCCAAAATGGTATTTTTCATACAATTATAATTGTCATTGTTTCCATTCAACTATTCCGGGCACGATCAATATCCTCCTCTTTAATCCGGTAAAACCCGGGTAAAGCGAGGAACTGCGCCGACAGGGAAAGGGCCATCCCTACCCACACACAAACAAGCAACCCTCCCTTCACCATTTCAGCCTTTCATTATGGAGGGAAACAGCATGTTACCAAATGCTGGTCTCCACATATTTGTTCATGCCGATCACACAGTTGGAAAAGGTCACATTGGCGCCCGAAGGGATGTTCGCGCGCATCACCTGGCGGGGATAAAGCGTCACATCATACATCAGCTTTCCGTACCTGATCTGGTAAACTATATCACTGTGGTTGGTAATCTCAATCGTTCCCTTGGCCTTGTCGATCACCCTGACCGCCAAGGATTCACGAATCAGCGCTTTAAGATATTCCTCCTTCCCCGACAGAATATTGTTGTAAAAGGCCACGGTTCTTCCAGCAAATAAAGCCTCCCTGACGGCCTCCTCTGTGTATTCCTTCGCAAAAACCAGTGTCATCGGACGGATATTGGGACTACGGTAAAGATTGGCGCTGGTATAATGGATATCGGTATTGGCAAAAGGAGCCAAACCCAGTTCATTACACCAGTCGATCACCTCGGGATACACCTCCAATCCATTGAAAACCTCCACTCCCAAGATTTTTTTCGCAGCAATCAATTCCCGGTGAACCGGATAAATGGTACTGGTATCGTTTGGCCAACCAGGATGATTCCACAGAAGAAAGGCGCCCTGACTCACCGCCTCCTCGATGGCGTCCAATTCGTTCGACACCGACAGCTTGTTGGCATCCTCGATAAAAAGGGCATTGATATGCCCCAGCGGCTTTGAACGGGTGATTTCGGAACCCTTGATTACAATCATCCCGATTTCATTACCCCTCTTCTGCGCAATTTCATTCGACTTGTTAAAGTCACTGATAAGAACCGCTTTGTTGGGACGATATTCGATGTGATCGGTAATGGCTATCACATCCAACCCCTCGTTCCATGCTTCATTCACCCTTTGATCGGGCCATACTTTTCCGTCGGAGAAGGGTGTATGGACATGAAAATCGCACTTGAGTGTTTTGTAACCCTCGATGTCGGGAATCTGAATCAGATAGCGGTAACTCTGGCCGTTCAGATTCGGGTATTCATAAACCTCGTCATTTCTGATCTGAGCGTAACCATTTCCAATCAGGACAAAAACGAAAAATGCGGTAATGAAAAAAACAATCTTTGAAAATTTCATAATATTAATTATTTGAGTTTATAAAAATTTTTGCGGCTGAAAAAAATCAATCTCCCTTGTTTTGCGGAACTTTCCCTTGTACCGGTACACCGAATTCGGGGCGACGTTGAGCAAAAATGTTTTCCCGTTCAGTGTCAGTTCCGCCCTTTTCTGAACGGTGTCGATCCCGGCTACTTCGATGACCTTGCCTGTCAGATCGGTTACCACCCTGATCCCTTTGGTAAAACTCAAAACTTTTTTCCCGTCGATTTCACAATCTACACGATCTTCCCGGGTGGTCATTTTAAAGTGGCGGTCACCCCACTGCTGGGTATATTCATACTGTTCCTGATCGTCGAGGCACGACCAGAGGAGCGTTTCCCGTGTCAGATAGATCCCGTACATGCGTGAAATAAATTCGAGGGATGCCAGAATTGTCGGGCCGTAACCATCCAGGTTGGGTGTAATTACGCCGGTGAAAGGATCGAACTGCTGGGTGAATTTCAGCGAATCCCCCACCGTTTTGAGCAACTTCCGGCCAATCAGGGTTAATTCGGCAAAGTGACCATAATTTTCCATGGCACGTATCGACCTTTGGAAAGTGAGTCCTTCGGGCTGTCCGCTCCAGTTATTGCCCGATATGTTGCGAAAAAAAGGATCATTGGCGGCAATCGAGGGCAAGGGCATTTCGGTCCAGAATTCTTCCGGATTCATGAGGTGGTACTTCACGAAATCGTCGGCCATCTGCTGATCAAAACTTCCAAAATACATACAACGGAGATTATTGTGGATCAGGATGTCCATCACCGCGTTGTTTTTATCACGGTCGTAGCAGGCGTGTTTCCCGGGAATCCACAGATAGCTTTTCATTTTTTTTCTCACCTCATTGGCCTTTTTGCGCCAGTAAGCTTCCCTTCCATTACCCAATTCTTTCGATATAAATGCAAGGACGTCGCGGTTGGTGTAGGAATAGGACATCATATCCATTGATTCCATCGGAGTGGGAAAGCTTTCCGGATTCTGTTCTCGGATGCCAACCGCCCTGCACTGATCAGGGGTCAGATTCCGGATGGCCTCCACGGTGGGCGCCTCATCGTAAGGCCATGCCCACTGGCATCCTTTGAAACGGGTGCAGCCATCCTCGCCCGTATCGCAGATACACCAGGTTTCTAAGCATCCATCCTGATCAGAATCACGGGTCCGCCACAGGTACTGGTCGAATTTCTCTAATGAATGGTACAACTGTTGCAGGTACCCGCGCTCTTTGCCAAGCCAGAAATAGAGTTCGAAGGCAGGCATCGGGAAGCAATATCCCTGCAACCAACCATAATAGAGAGTTAACTGATCGCCTACTACCCGTTGCATTCCCACCAGATTGTCGTAATAGGGCGAAATCTTCCCCTCGGTACAATGTATCATTCCGGGGAAACGGCCGTCATCGCGCTGGTGATCCATGAAGATGAGGATGTTGTTCCGCGCAATTTCCAGGTTGCGATTGGCATACATCACACCACCCATCGGCTGGGTTTCGAGCCATACATTTTTATATTCGGCGCCTTCCACCAGAACCTGGTAGCCGCCAAAATTATCGACGATGTTCCATTTTGCCTTCTCCTCAGCTTGGTCATAGAGCTGCTGCAGCACCTTATCCGAGGTTTTGAAAGTGACACCGGTCTGCCTAACGGGTTTCCCGTTGCGGGATGCTCCATCCCTGCCTGACACCTGCTGTGGAACAGTGACTCCTGCGAAAAGGAGAAATAGAGCCAGTAAATATTCCAATCCTTTTATGCTGTGCATCACAAATTTTTAATAATCCCGACCGTTACCTTCTTCCTGACATCATCCTGAAAAACCGGCACGCGCAATCTGCCCGGTTCCTCAAATGTCCAACGATCGGAGTTTGATCCGTTTACCTGCAACCCCGAAGGCTTTTCAGGGATGAAGAGTTCCAGTTCCCAGGTACGCGAAGCAGGTATTCCCTTGTAAGATCCCTCGGCGGGATGAATAGTCACCCTGATCTCCTTTTCAGAACCGGTACATTCGATGCGGGTTTTTGCCAGAACTCCCTTTTCATATTCAAAGGATATGCCATCGTCCTCCCATAAGGTGTAAGAACTATTCTTTTCAGGATAAATCCGGAGGATCAGGGTATCCTTCTTTTTCTCCCCGATGTAATTCATCGGTTTCTGGAAGGGGATGATTGCCCCTTCGCGTATAAAAAGCGGTCCTCCCCTGTTCTCCGGGATTGAACAGAAGACTTTTTCACCCCCCTTTATTTTTTCACCCGTCCAGTAATTGATCCAGGTTCCCCCAGGCAGGTACAACGAATCGCTGAAAACGCCCACCAGCAGGCTTTCGCCGAACATGAACTGATAAATCATGTTATCGACACGGCGGTCGTCGGGGAATTCCAGGGGCATGGCGCGCAGAATGGGCATTCCGGACTGGCTTCCCTGCAAAGCTGCCGAATAGATATAGGGGAAC
>CAZLDP010000170.1:0-6094 GCA_964558145.1 uncultured Prolixibacteraceae bacterium
TTTCTGATCTGTGATGATAGCAAAACCTCTCTCTTTTGCCTCCGCGGAGGCAAAAAGGGAAAGCGCCGCCATCGTCAGAAAAGCTGCCGATTTGAGATTCATCCTATGTCAGTTTTCAAAAGGTAAAACCAAGGCCCAACGTGGTCAGGTTCCTCGATTCCTCGTTTCCATACGGATTGAAACAATCGGCCGAAAGCTTGACAAACATACCGGTATACCCCTTTCCCGAGACATTGGTGCAATAGGTCAGGTCGCCGCTCCATTTCACGTAATCATTTTTCAGCAATTCGAAATCAGGTCGCATGAAGTCCACAATCAGTGCGGAAGTGGGTGCTGCCCCGCCATAGGTGTAGTTTCCCCCGAGGTTGCTCCGGAAGCTCACGTCAATCCCGGCGAGCAGCCTGCCTGTGCCTTTCAGCTTCAGGTTCACCTTGGCATCGGCGCCGTACACCAGTTCTTTGAGTTTCATTGCCGAAGCAGGGATAATGTAGATGTCATCGGAGGAGAAGTAGTTAATATTCATACCGCTCTTCCAGGTATACTCCGTGTCGCTGCCCTTGAAAAAGTCGTAGTTGAAGGTCACCGCATTCCGGTCAAAGGTGGAGCGGATGCTCTTGTGGGTGGTCACCCAACGCTGTACCTCATAAGTGTTGTCGAGCACCTGGACATATTCGATACCTCCGGCCTGGCGGTTGTTCCAATTCAGAACAACCCGGTGAAGATCCTCTCCCGTAATGACGAGCTGCAATCCGGCATTGTATCCTTCTTCACGTACTGTCCCCTCCTTTTTAGGTTTCGAGGGGGCACTGATCACATCCTCAACGCCAAAGGTGTACCCTGCATTCAGGAGTCCCTGTACCGACTGGCTTTTAAAGGAGTATTGAACACCACCGCCCACTTTGTTCCCGTCATAGATGAATTTGCCCAGCGACTGCAATCCTCCGACCACAGCGGTATAGCCGTTTCCTAATCCCTTCATCACGAAGATGTCTTGGTTAACCTGTGAATTGCTGTTGGTTGTGGAGGATTCCTGGTTTAGCCGTTCATAGAGGAAGTGGATCCCCGCAACCTGGTTGCCGAACTTCACGGTCAAGGCAGGTTTCACATTGAGCGTGTAAAAATGGGTGTTGGAACGGGGGTCTACCTGTTTGGCTCCGGTACGGGTCACATACTGTGCGCCAATGCCCAGGAAGATTTTCTCTGCCAAGGGCCGGGTAGCCGCCTTCATGGTCAGGTTGTAGTCCTGTTTCACCCATTCGCTGATTCTTTCATCCACGGGGTAATAGGGCATTCCCCTGCCCGGTTCCAGCATGGTGGTATTGAACAGGGTTTCTTTCTGCTTCTCGTTGTGGTAGGAAAACTGACCCCATACATAACCGCCGCCCAGGTTCAGTCCCCCTTCGGTGGAGACTCCTGCCACCCTATCGGTCGATCCTTCAGGTTTGGTTTTGAATTCACCCTTTGCCAGGGTATAGTTGAACAGCAGCGTGTTGAAATTCTGCATTTCATCAAGGGTGAGTCCGGCGCTGTTGCCGGTGTCGAACCACAGTGTCTTCGCCTTGATCAGTTCGAGCGATGCCGGGGTCAGGGTTCCGCTCTCCTGGCCAGTGAGCTGCTGTGAAAGCATCACCGCCAAAAGGGTTACTCCTATCAGATAGATATATTGTATTCTTCTCATTGCCTTCATATCGTCGTTTTTAACCATTATTTCCATGTATTCCACGATGGAGCCTTCGCCCCATTTCTCCTGATAACCGGTGGATCCATCACTTCAAAATCCTCGGAGCTGTTGTTGGTATCATAATAGATGATCCTTCCGTCGCTGAGGGTGGTCTTGATCTTCCGGGCCACGCTTTTCGAACCGTAGGTAACCCCCACCGTGGCAGCGCCGGCATCAAGCACGGCCGGTACTCTTTTAAGCTGCACCTGGTTGGGATTACCTACCAGTTCCACCGCATCAATTACCTGGTTGATGGGTACCCGGTAATTTTTGGAGGTTGAACCCACCGGGCTCACCGTATTGGTGGGGTCAATGGGCTCTGTGGGGATGTAAATGACAAAAGCACCTCCAAAGACAGTGGTCAGCCACTGCGGCGTGGGCGATGGCCAGAAAGCCATAACCATGTTGATGGCTGGATTGTCGTTGATCAGCGATGTTGCCTTCACGAAAGTTTCAAATTCAGCGCTGAGCAGGTTCACCGGGGAATTGGGATTCAGGTTCGACTTCTTATGGTCATCGGCCATCTGGGCAATCAGGATGGACTCACCCGGGTTCAGCAGGTAATCCTTATCCTGCGGAACCTGCCAGATGGTGGAGGCATAGACATACTGTGCCGCATCGTCGCCCGGCCATACCGGAAGGTTGGCAGTGGCCGTCAGCGGATTGAGGATGGCAATGCACAATCCCCTTACATTCTGTACCGCTTCGCTGTTGTTATAGATTTCATAGAACTGATCCCTGAAGTAAGATCCCCCCGACGGGGTTTTCGATCCACAGTAATAAATCTCCTTCATTACCAGCGCTCCCGATTTCGAAGCGCCCACCTCAACCACAACCTCCTTGTTGTTAGTCACGATCGCCTCATTGACGACATTACCGCTGTAGTTATAGAGAAAGCCGTTGTGATTTTTCTCTGCCGTCACGGTGACCGTATAAATGCCGGGGATAATACCGGCGACCTTCACACTGCCACTCTGGTCGACGGAAGCCGTTGCCTCAAACCGCTCGGAATAGTTGACCAGTTTGACATTTAATGTTCCGGGATCGGGTGCATCCCCGATGTTAAGCGACACCTTCACTACCGTGTTGAGCGGTTCCACCTCCCGGGCTTCGTTGGCATCCTCAAACTGGGCGCATGAGACAGCCAGCAGAAGAAGCAGCGCTGCTCCCGCCCTGATTCTGTATAATATTGAATTTATGATATACATGATTTTAAATTTACTTAATGGTTAATGCCAGTTCAAAACCGAAATAGAGCGGCACGTTGTCGTTGATCACCGTGAATGAACCGGGATTCCGCTTGCTCTCGTAAAGGGACTTGCTCTGGAACATGTTGTTGGCAAAGAAAGAAGCCCTCAGCACGTTTCCGATCTCTTTGGTCAGGTGAAGGTTAAACAGCACCGTGGGAAACCACGATTCAGTGATAAACCGTACCGGCGACTGGTTGACCACCAGGTACGAAAACCGGGGATCGGTTTTCTGGTCCACCCCCTGCGGGATGGGCTTTATCAATCCGTCTTCGTAATCGATGTATTTCACAAAGGTCGAGTCGTTCCCGATGGTGTTCCATTGATTATAGACCCAGTTCACCTGGGTGGTCAGGGTCACCACAAATCCGATCGAGGGAATGTTGTGGGTAGTCCGCAGCGTGGTGGTGAACCGCTCCCGCTCCTCTTTGGTGTTGCCAGCCTCGTACACGCCGATGTTGCGTTCGAGGCTGTTCAGGTTCTTCTGGGTGCTGTAGGTGTAAGCATCATCCCAGTTGGTCGACCTGATGTAGGCGCCGTTCAGCACAAAAGAGGTGCGGATGGCGTCGAAACGGCCTAGGTCAAAATCAAATTCCACTCCCTGGTTGATCGACCTTTTGGTGTTGGTGGGATAGGCGTACCGGATAAAAACGTTGCTGCTGGTCTTCTCCGTCAGTTTGGGGATACTCCCGGGAATTTCCTCGGCAATCTTGTATTCGGTATAATTCAGCATCTTGAATTCACTTCCCAGGCCATAGCCGTTTTTGAGTTCTTCGTGGAAACCGATCACCGAAAAACGCATTTTCCCAAGATTGAGTTCCAGACCCACCTCTTTCTTGTTGTTCGAGGCAATTTTCAAATCGCTGTTTTCGGTATTGTAAACCCGTGTGGTGGCCAGCAACAGTTGCTCGGCTTCGGGTACTGTGGTTACATTCAGGTTGTTAAAATGGACGAAGTCGAAATAAGCATCCTCAGGATAGAGATACAGCGTAGTTGGAGCCTTTGCCGTAATACCGTAACCGGCCCTGACGGTCAGCTTACGGGGAAGAATGTCAAAGGAAGCGTTTAACCGGGGGGCCACAATCTTTTTCCCCTCCACATTGTCGTACCTCGCACCAGCCTGCAGGTTTAACTCCCGCTCCCCTGCCAGCCAGTTGAGGTTCTCCTCGACATACAGGCCAAACTGGGTTACGAAAGGAATATCGGAATATTTACGGGGCCTTGAAGATGAATTTTCGCTACTCAGCACCCGGTAGGGCGGGTTCTTCAAGTCGTAGATTTTCCCATCCCCCAAGTTGCCATCGCTCCTGAAATCAGCGCCGGTAACGATCCGGTGAGTAATATCACCTGTTTTCCTCGAGAAAGTGGCATTGACCTTGGCAAAGAGGTTCACCTCTTCACCGTAAATATCGTACCGGCTGAAATACTCATTGGGCAGATAGGTGGCATAATACGACGACTCAGCCGTAGGGATCCGGGTCAACTCCTGTCCATCCCCGTTATAAACCTTTTGCCCGGGCCGGTTGCTCAGAATGGCGCCGTCGGTGCGCGACATGGAATAGGCCGCAAATGCATTTCCCAGAAGCTCTTCGTTGTAGGAGTGCTTGTCGCTGTAATTCCCCGATACCGTATATTTGATGTTGTTAAGCCACCCTTTGTCGATATTCAGCGTACCGTTGGTGTTGAGCCTGAAACCTGCGTCGGTGGCGCCTGAGGCACTCCGGGTCCGTTGATCATCGGGGTTCAGTTCACGGGTATCTTTTCCCAGCGAAAAGTCGAACGAAGTATTGGTGGTCAGTTTATTAAACTTATTGGAATACAAAAGTTTAGCCGTTGCCCTCTGGTAATAGACATACGATTCGGTAGGCCGGGTAACACTGTATGCATAGTCACCGCTCACATTGAGATTCCCGGCATTTTCTCCCAGGGAGAAGCCTTTCCCGGCGGAGATCTGATAAATCCGAGGATCGGTTTTGGCCCTAATGTTCAGCGGTTCCTTACCGGCTTTCGACTTGATGATCACTGCCCCTGAAGTGAGGTCGCCGTACTCTACCGAGGGAATGCCCCTGATCACTTCCACCGATTCGATATTGTCGGTGGAGAGGGTACGGAGGTCGATCCCCGAATTGGGGGATGCACCCCCGGCCACGGCGCCTCCCGATCCAGAGATGGCAGGGGAAAGGGTCTGCAGGTTCGCATTGTTGGAAAGCGGAGAGCCATCGACATAGACAGTGGTACCCAGGGCGTTCATGTTGGTGGCATTGGCCCCGATATTCCTGATATTAAAAGTCTGGGCGGTGGTCAGGTTGGGATTGGCAATCTGTCCACCGGGAAGCAACTGGAGCAGATCGGACACCGAAGTGGCCTGGAGGTGGTCCATAGCCTGGCGCGAAATCTTCGAAGCGGTGGCCTGACCGGCCTTGCTTTCTTCGGCCACCACAGAGACTTCATCGAGCCGGAAGGAGGTGGAACGCATCCGGAAAGCGACTTCCATAGCCCCTCCCGGTGTCAGGATCAGCGTAGTGTCGAGGGGTTCCATCCCCAGAAACTGTATCCTAAGGGTTGCCCGGCCCGGCGCCAGCCTCGGGAAGAAAAACTCTCCCGAAGAATTGGTGATGGTCACTGCTCCCTGCGGCGCAACCTGCACGGAGGCAAATTCCACCGGAATACCCCGCGTCCCTGTTTCGGTGACGACACCCCTCAATGATACGAAATTCTCATTGCCGGTCGGCTGGGCAGAAATCTGCAATGCCAAGCAGACAAACAGAAACCCCAAAAAAACAATCGGAATTTTCGGATTATTCATAACGTTCTGTATTTAGTATATATTTGAATTACAAGCTATTTAAGCCTTGAAACGGAGCGGATCAACTCCTGTCTCACCCTTTCATCTTTTTCTGTTTCCAACTGACTACGCAGGAAGTCGCGGATTTCCCCTTTTTTCCATGAATAGGTGTACCATCCCAGCGCCTCAACCAGCAAAACCTTCTGATCCTGTTCACCCAATCCTTTATAGTAGGTGAAAAGCGTATCGAGGTAGGCCGGATCGCAACTGTTGCGAAGGGACGTGATGGTAAACCGTTTGGGTTGGGGGGGAACCTCAGGGACTAAAAGGTCGAGGAACCCT
>CAZLDP010000171.1:0-6059 GCA_964558145.1 uncultured Prolixibacteraceae bacterium
CGCGCTGGACTCAAAATCCAGTGATAGCAATATCGTGCGGGTTCGATTCCCGCCTCGGGCACTGAATAACTTCCATAAAGAAAACCAAAATAAAAAAGCAACCTCCCCGAAAAGAAATAGAGGGAGGCTGCTCCTTTACAACCACCCTCCTCCCTTCAAAACTACTGTGCTTGCGTATCTTCCTTTTTACCTCGATTTTTGAACTATTTTTTTAAAAAGTAGAATTAGCCTATTCTCTTTTAATCAT
Source organism: uncultured Prolixibacteraceae bacterium (assembly GCA_964558145.1). GTDB lineage: Bacteria > Bacteroidota > Bacteroidia > Bacteroidales > Prolixibacteraceae > UBA1413. Next base: position 248 of record CAZLDP010000171.1, read on the forward strand.
TACATTTGTTGCATTGCACGGTATCTAATTTAAACAAGTAGCCTGAAAATCAATTGCGAAACTTAAATTAATTACTTTTGAGTAAAAACGAATCAAATACTGAACTAATAAAACTCCTGAAAAAAGGCGACATGGTCGCTTTTGATGCCATTTATAATCAGTACTGCCATAAATTGCATCAGTTTGTATTTATGTTTCTAAAGCAGAAAGAAGATGCGGAGGGGATAGTACAGGATGTTTTTATTAAGATTTGGGAATCAAGAGGTAAAATTGATATTTATGCTTCTTTTGAATCGTTCCTGTTTACCATAGCCTACAACGCGACCATGAGTTTGTTGCGCAAAAGAATGAGTGAAACCAAATCGAGGGAGTATCTGAAATCATTACAACAATTTAGTTCTGCCGAACAGGTGATAGATGAAATCCAATATAAAGAAATAAAGCAGAAAGTTGAGTCTTTACTGAAACAGTTGACTCCTCGCCAGGAAGAGATTTACCGTTTAAGCAGAGAAGAAGGTTTGACACATGAAGAAATTGCCCAAAAATTAAATATTTCTGAAAGTACAGTGAACAATCACCTGGTGAAAACCATAAAGTTTTTAAAATCCCACATCGACAGCAACCTGACTGTCAATATTTTATTCTTCTTTTTATTCCTTTCTTAAAAAAAAAAGCATTTTTACGTAGTTATCACCTTGCCTTGATGCGTAATACTATAAACCTGAATGAAAAAAGTTATATTTTCATAGTTTTAGGTTTAGGTTTGTTAGGTTAGAGACCTCCCCCTGATTATGGGGGAGGTACATAATTTAAAAAGGAATATGAATAAAGAGATTCTTATAAAATATTTAAACAATAATTGTACTGACAAGGAATTTGAGGAACTTGCAGGTTGGTTGGAAAATGAGACTGCAACAGACATTGGAAAATACTGGAGTTACGATTACTGGAAAATTTTTGAAGCTGATTTGAAAAAGAGAGATGAGAAAAAGTACAGTGCATTACTCGATAAAATTCACCACGAAATAAACCTTAAACATGGGAAGGATGCAGACGCCAAGGTGATTGATTTTTCAAAAATTGCAAAATGGGTAAGCCGGGCAGCAGCGATACTGTTCATCCCCTTACTTGGTGTTGTATTTTATTTGCTATCGAACAGCGACCGGCAAATGAATAGCTTCACTGATTTGTCGTTTGCTGTTGACTCTCTTGAAATTATTGCTCCAATAGGTTCAAGAACAGTGGTGCAATTATCGGACGGAACTGAGGTAAATCTCAATTACGGCAGTAAAATCAAATACCCACGGAACTTTACCGGAGATACAAGGGAGATTACACTGTCAGGCGAAGCATATTTCGATGTGGCCCAAAACCCTGATAAACCATTTATTGTAAAAGCGGGGAAACTGAATGTAATAGCCCTGGGTACCGAGTTTAATGTAAATGCATATCCGGATGATGATGTTATTGCAACCACACTTGTGGAGGGAAAAGTAATCATTGAAAAGATATTGCCTGATAATAAAATCGGACGAATTGGAACAATGGTACCGGATCAGCACCTGACATACAATTCAAAAACCGGCAAAATCAGCTCAAATCAGGTAAATGTTGAAGATTACATTGCATGGAAAGAAGGCAAACTGGTATTCGATAACACCCCAATCTTGGACGTTACTGAAAAACTGAGCCGGATGTTTAATGTTGAATTTCAAGTTGCCGACGACGTAAAGGATTTAACCTATACTGTAACGTTTGCCGATGATCCTCTGTATCTTATTCTCGATTTAATGACTGAAACAACTCCAATTATATACAAGCGAATTCCGCGAAAAAAGCTGGATAACGGTACTTTTTCAAAACAAATAATAAAAATAGAAAGACGATAATAAACCTTAAATCTAACGAATTAAAACAATTTGCCTATGATCAGAAGTTAAAAAAAAACAAAAGGGAAGTGCGCCAACACTTCCCTGGAGAGAGTTCAAAACTATCCCTGTAGAATAAACAGTACAGGGCAATTTTAAATCTTAACAAAACAAAAGTATGAAAATAAATGAATGTATTTCATGGGAAAGGAAAATTCCCGAATTGCAAAAAGTATTAAGAATTATGAAACTAACCGTTTCCCTGCTATTACTTTCTGTAGTTAGTGTGTTCGCGGGTAAATCGTATTCGCAAACCCAGGTGCTAAACCTTGACATGAAGAACAGCACGGTAAAAGAAGTTCTTCGAAACATTGAGAAGCAAAGTGAGTTTGTCTTTATGTACAGCGAAAAGTTGATTAATGTGAACCGGGAAGTATCGGCAAACGTGAAAAACAAGAAAATTAACGAAGTCCTCGACGATCTGTTTGCCGGAACCGATGTAAGTTACAAGATAAAAGACCGCTTTGTTTTGCTTACAACACCTGAGATTTCAGGCAGTGAATTAATGGCTCAGCAACAGAAATCAGTATCCGGTAAAGTAACCGACTCCGGCGGGCAGCCATTACCCGGGGTTACCGTGAGAGTAAAAGGCGCTTCCCAGGGCACCATAACCAACGCCGACGGAAACTACTTACTTTCCAACATCTCCGAAGAGGCCACACTGGTATTTTCTTTTGTGGGAATGAGGACACAGGAGGTGGTTGTGGGGAATCAGACGAGTATAAATATTTCACTACAAGATGAAACCATTGGGTTAGATGAATTAGTGGTTATCGGTTACGGAACCGTGGCGAAAAAAGACCTGACCGGCGCGGTAGCCAGCGTATCGCAAAGACAATTCAAGGACCAGCCGGTAAAGAACGTGTCGGACATCTTGCAGGGTAGAACACCCGGCGTGGAGGTGACCAGCCTGAGTGGTATGCCGGGCAGCAGCGCTAAAGTGAGAGTACGCGGTACTACCTCTATCAACAAGGGCAATGACCCACTCTATATCGTGGACGGCATCGTTTCGAGCAGTGGGCTTGAAGGACTTAACCCCATGGACATCCAATCCGTTGAAGTGTTGAAAGACGCCTCATCCACTGCCATCTACGGTTCCCGTGGAGCCAACGGGGTGGTATTAGTCACTACGCGGAAAGGGATTGCCGGCAAGAACCAGGTCGTGTTTGACGTACAGACCGGTGTGAGCAACATCGCCAAAACATATGATGTGATGAACGCCTACGAATACGCGCTGGCACTGAACGACATCCGGGGCGCGGGTACCATCTCCGATGCCGATGTGCAGGCCTACAAGAATGGCACCAAAGGAATAGACTATTACGACCTGATGTTCCAAACCGGTATGTCGCAGGACTACAAGCTCAGCCTTTCGGGAGGAACCCCAAAATTGCAATATTTGGTTTCGGCCAACGTCCTCAATCAAGACGCCGTAACCATTACCACCAACTACAAGCGATACAACCTGAGGGCCAACATCGACTCGGAAATTACGCCGTGGCTCAACTTTTCGGTTAAGCTTAATACATCCAGAATGCACTCGCATAACGGAGGCATGGATATGAACGGTACCCTTGTTTATTCGCCCACCATGGTACTAAGGGATCCTGTAACCGGAATCTACAATAAGGACCCCTACAACTCGATAAAAGACAACCCATATGGCGCTATAGTAGAGAACTACAGCGACAGTTACCGCAACTACCTGCAAGCCAACGGAACCTTCCTGTTCAAGATTATGGACGGCCTCACCCTATCGGTACAAGGAGGATACAACTACTATCACAGTCCATCTTACTGGTACATCTCGAGGTTGCGTGGACCAGGGGGGAACGACGATATGGGTACTTCCAGCAGCGAAGGGCGTTTCTGGCAAAACGTCAACAACTTGACCTACGCCAAAAAGTTCGGCGAACACTCCATCACGGCCACGGCAGTATGGGAGATAAGCAAAGACGAGGGTACCTCCCTTAGCGGCGAAGGCAAGAAGTTAAGTAACGGCGATATCGTGGGTTACTGGAATATCGGGAACGCCTCAAGCCGGGACGTAAACAACAGCTACTGGGGATCCTCAATGGCATCGGGATTAGCGCGCGTAATGTACAACTACGGCGGACGCTACTTCCTGACTGGAACGTTCAGAGCCGACGGTTCCTCCAAGTTCCAGGGCGACAACAAGTGGGGCTACTTCCCGTCGGGCGCCATTGCTTGGGACCTTGCCCAAGAAGGTTTTATGAAAGACCAAGAACTTTTCCAACAGTTGAAGCTGCGCGCCAGCTTCGGTATAACCGGTAACCAGGCTATTGATCCATACGCTACCCTTGGAATGTTGGAAACCAAACAGTACGGCTGGGGAACCCCCACCAAATATACCGGTTATTGGTCCAACTCCTACTCCTCAGCACACTTGAGGTGGGAGAAGACGTACCAAAGCAATATCGGTTTGGATGTGGCCATGTTGGATAACAAGTTGAACTTTACCGTAGAGTACTTTAAAAAACAATCGAAAGATCTGCTCTTCCAAAAACAGCTTCCGGGATTCATGGGAGCCGGGAGAACCAACGAAGGTCACGGTGGATACGTCTGGGTAAACAAGGGACAAATCGACAACAGCGGAGTGGAATTTGCCGTTACCGCCTACCCGCTTGACAACACATCGCCGGTACAGTGGGAGACTTCGCTCAACGCATCTTACGTGCAGAATAAGATTGTGGACTTAGCAGGAGACGAAGAGATTAAAACAGCCTATCGCAGCGATTTGGGCGGCTACATGCAGATCATGAAGGTAGGCCATCCCTACGGCTCATTCTTCCTCTACCCCATGAAAGGGTTCGACCAACAGGGAGCCTACCTGTACGAAAAAGCCGATGGCACCCTGACCACCAGCCCCACGGGCGACGACCAGCGCATCATGGGAAAATGCTCGCCCACTTGGACATTTGGCTGGAACAACTCGGTACGCTACAAGAATTGGACGCTCAACCTCTTCTTCAACTCAGCCACCGGCTTCCAACGCCTCAACTCCATACGCTTTATGCTCTCCTCCATGACGGGACCCTACCGCTTTTTCAGGCTAAAGGAAGCTTACGAAAAGGGATGGGACAAGGTATCTGACAAATCGCAGGCGGAATACCCCAGCTACAAAAACGGGGGCGTAAGGTATCACGTAAATGGGGACAAGTGGCTGGAAAACGCCTCTTTCCTCAAATTAAGAAACATCAGCCTCTCATATGATTTGCCGAAAGAATGGGTTAAATTTGCGAATATCCAGCTCTCCGTGAGCGGACAAAACGTGTTGACCCTTACCAAGTACTCGGGGATGGACCCCGAAGTGTATGACGCGTACGAAGGCGTGGACCAGGGTGCATACCCGCTGCCAAGAACATTCACATTTGGCGCGAAGTTCACGTTTTAAGGGATAGGATGTTAAACATTAAAAGAAAGATACAACATGAGAACAAAATATAGTATACTCTATTTTTTCGCAGTGATACTGATGTTGGGCGGTGCGCTCTCCTGCAGCGACTTCCTTACCGAAGATCCGAGAGGGCAGATGGCTGTCCCCAACTTTTTTAAGAACGAGAAAGACTTAGATGCCGCCCTAACGGCCCTGCACCTTTTGATTTGCGCGCAAAATGACGCCAACAACGTGGTGGGAACCGAGGCGCTCTGGGGCGACGATGTCTCTACCCACCCGGCCAGCAATAAGCTCAACCTGCGTGAGTACGACCAGTTTAACGTCACGGAGACCAACGCTTGGATGCCCCGCTTGTGGAAAGCGCGGTACCAAATCATCAAGGGAGCCAACTTTATCATCTGCAACGCTCCAAATTGCGAGAATGCTTCAGCGGAAAAGATCAAGGAGACTGTTGCCATTGCTTCGT
>CAZLDP010000172.1:0-6046 GCA_964558145.1 uncultured Prolixibacteraceae bacterium
GTTTTCAGCCCTTGATGGGACTGTTCATCTACAACATAACTCCGGAGGGGGTCAATGAGTTAAAAGAACTGCTGCCTGCCGGCTTGGCTACTGGAACTCCGCATGCATTTGGCAGGCCCCCGAGGAAAGAGTCTGAAATAGAGACCATCGTCAGTGTGTTTAAACCCTATTATGCGCATCAGATGGCAAAATCCCATTTCGTGCCCGAATACTGGTATCCCAATGCCATCCCCTATTTGTCGGAGTATTATGATGAATTTATTTATTTCGATCACAACAATCAAAAACCCTATTCCCCCGAGATTTCGCAGAAAATCCTGAAGTCAGTGGATGATTGGTACAAGGAAACGGCCCTTCCGATGGGTAAATATCTGGTACCTCACTGGGGGGAGATCAATGCCGACATGATTTCGCATATTCAGGATCAGTGGGGTATTGATTTTGTGGGTATCAGGGAGGTTGATAAATCGTGGGAACAGCAGACTCCCGAGTACAGTCTCAAAAAGGGAGAGCAACCCATCCGGACTGCACCTTTCAGGTTAAGTGAAGAACCTGAGGTTGGAAAAGAAAAGGAAAATGCGATGACCTCCCGGGCAGCCTACAATGCAGGCTTCCGGAATTTGGCAGGCAGAGAATTATTTGATTTCTCTTCCTCCATTAATGACATTACAGGATATGAATGGCAACCCGACAATGACGTGGAGGCAACTGCTGAAAGAGGGGTGAAAATTATCTCCAGAGGTATTGAAGCCAAGGCGCTTGCAGTGCTCTTTACCCATGAAACAGACTACATCTATAAAATTGAACCCGAAAATTGGGATCAGATTTTCAATATAATCAGCGGGAAAATTTCGGTCTACAATCCTGTGTTGCTTACCACAGATGAGGCCCTGAAAATTTTGCGGGCATTCCAGACCTCTGAGATCCAAAATGCGGTGTACGATCAAAAATCTGGAAAAGTCAGCCTTCAAATGAAAGGCAAAACCGATGTTCCGACAAGTGTATTTGTTTACACCGATCAAGATGAAACTGTCAGGGAAGAATTAATTGAAATACCTGTTTTTCAGAACGAGCTATCAAAGGGTTTTGTCCTGTCCAATTAACAGAAAAGCATATTTATGAAAGAGATCTCACTACTATTAGCGAAAGAGTCGTTGCGTATCGAGAGCAAGGCAATCGGTGATATTGTAGATTATTTGGATACGGAAAGGTTTGGCAAAGCGGTCGATTATTTAAGCTCCTGTGCAAAAATCATCACCTGTGCAAGTGGTTCTTCCGGTATTGCTGCCAAAAAGTTTGCCCACTCGTTGTGTTGCATCGAACGGAATGCGCAGTTTCTTTCTCCTGCGGAAGCGCTTCACGGGGGAATGGGGTGTATCAAAAAAGGCGATGCAGTGGTAATGGTGTCGCGGGGAGGTAAAACTGCCGAACTGCTCCCCATAATTGATGTCTGTAACAAAAAGGAAGCAGTTCTCATTGGTGTTACCGAGAATCTGGAATCGCCCCTTGCCGAAAAATCTCAAATAGTAGTCCCTTTGAAAATTGAGAAAGAAAGTGACAAATACAATGTGATGGCCACTTCTAGTTTCATTGCTACTGTGGCTGTATTCGATGCCATGCTGGTGGCCATCATGGAAGAAACCGGGTATCAATTGGAGCAATTTTCCCTTATTCATCCGGGAGGGGCCGTAGGTATCCGTTTAAACAAGTAAAAAGAAAATCCATCGGTTTTTTAGATGTCAAATACAATTAATACTTAAAATATGAATGGGAAGAAACTGAGAATTGAAAAATTATTCAATAAGAGCGACAATGCAGTAATTGTAGCCATCGACCATGGCATGTTTGACGGACCGATACCGGGAATGATCAATATGGAAGAAACTGCAAAAAAAATTGATTCCTGTATTGATGGGGTATTGCTGAGTCCCGGAATGCTGAAACAGCTTCGCCAAATTTTTAACTACAAAGGTGCGCCTATGCCTGTTGTGCGCCTGAACTGGAGTTCTGTTTACTGTTTTCACTGGAACTACAATAATGCATATACTGTTTTGGCGCAAACGGCTGAAGAGGCGGCTACCAACGGGGCAGAAGTTGTTTTGGTTTCATTGACCCTTCAAACAGGGAATGAAGAGAATGATACACGCAATGTAGAATTATACAGCAGGCTGGTCAATGCGGCCGATAAACTGGGTCTTCCGGTTATCGGAGAGTATTTTCCGACTCATTCAGGGACCATTTCGGCAGAAAAAATGCATGAGCAGGTATTTACAAGTTGCCGCATTCTGAGTGAGTTGGGTTGCGACATGATTAAAACTTTTTATACATACGATTTTAAAAAGGTTACTGAAAGTTGTCCTGTCCCGGTTTTTGGGTTGGGCGCTGAAAAAAAGCCTACACAAAGAGAAGCATTACAACTGGCTGCTGATGAAATCAAAGATGGCGCTCGGGGCGTAGTGTTTGGGCGGAATGCCATCCAGGTACCCAATCCTGCCAAGTTTCAGCAAGCATTGTGCGATGTGGTAAAACATGGGATTTCGGTTGTCGAAGCTGTTGGTAAATATGCAATCATCGGTTAATATGAATCACAAGCCGCTTTCTACGGTCATCGGGATCGATGTTGGGACCACGTCGATCAAGGGAATGCTTATGGATGATAAGGGGGGAATCCTGGCCTTTGCCCGGCAGGAATATACGCTCGAGACACGGGAAGGCGGTATTTGTGAATTGGATGCAGAGACCTACTGGGAAGTTACCTGCCAGATCATCCGTGAACTCATTGAAAAATCAAAAGTGGATTCCCTAACAATTGGGGGATTAGCCTTTTCCAGCCAGGGTGAAACCCTGATCCCCGTCGACAGGGGAGGCAAACCTCTTCGAAAGGCCATTGTTTGGCTGGATAACCGGTCGGTGGAGGAGGCGGAAGAGATTAAAAAACAGTTCGGGGAACAACTGATCATGGAGATTACCGGGCAGCCCGAAGTCTTGCCTCTCTGGCCGGCCACCCGGATTCTCTGGATGAAAAAACATGAATCTCAGATCTTTGAGCGGGTTAGTAAATTCCTGTTGGTTGAAGATTTTCTGATCTTTAAAATGACAGGGAAGTATTATACCGAACACTCCATCTCCTCCTCAACTTTGTACTTCAATATTTCAGAGAAAGTTTGGTGGCCCGAAATGCTCCGTTTTCTCGAGATTACAGAAAACCAATTGCCGGCATTGGTCAGATCGGGAACCGTCATTGGCAATCTGACTCCTGAAGCGGCGCTTTCCACTGGGTTAAGCAGCAATGCCCTTTGTGTGGCTGGAGCTTATGATCATCCTGCGGGCGCAATTGGTTCGGGAAACATCTGCCGGGGGGATGCTACCCTTACCATAGGCGCTTCCATGGCTATGTGTGTGGCAATTGACAAACCCGTTTCCGATCTTGCACTCCGGCTGCCTTGTCATTGTCATTCCGTCGACGGATTGTATTTCCTTCAGCCATACGGACAAACGGCAGGGATGGTTCTGAAATGGTTCAGGGATAGTTTTTGTCAGGTTGAAATTATGGAAGCGGAACGTGATGGACTTGACAGTTACGATTTATTGATTCGACAGGCCGAAAAAGTGCCTGCCGGCGCTGAAGGGCTTATCATGCTGCCTCATCTAATGGGAACAGGATCCCCTGAATTTAACCCGGATGCAAAAGGGGTATGGGCAGGGATTACCATGGGAATGCATAAAGGTCATTTCGTCAGAGCCATCATTGAATCCGTTTCATTGATGATCCGGCGAAACATTGAAGCAATGAACGATAAGGGTATTCAGGTAAAGGTCATTCATATTCTGGGAGGAGCTTCCAAAAGCGAATTGTGGAACCAGATCCTGGCCGATGTGACCGGATTGCCGGTGGTTACTCTGAAGAATAGCGAAAATTCGGTAATGGGGGCCTGTTTGCTGGCCAGTGTGGGTACGGGGATTTTCCGGGATATTGAATCGGCCTGCCAGACTTCGGTTGAAAAGCAGAGGGTATTCCGGCCTGAGCCATTGAATCACCTCTTGTATGGCAAGGCCTATTTAAAATACATCCATTTGTATGCCTCACTTGAGAAATTTTGGGATTTGTCCAACATGTAAAAGAGTATTATGGAGACAATGGGAAAAGGAAAAGGGCGCAGGGATTTTATAAAGGTCGGTGTAGGGGCGGGACTTTATATTGCGGCATCGGGATTAACCGGCAACCTGGCAGCCTGTTCATCCGATCGCCCCGTTCGCATAGGCTTTGTCGGGGTGGGAGGAAGAGGTACGGCCATGTTAAAGGTGGCGCTCTCCTTAGCGGGGGTAGAGGTCAGGGCTGTCTGTGATATTGTTCTGGAGAAGGTGGAACGTGCCCAACGGCTTGTGGAAAAAGCCGGCATGCCCAAACCCAAAGGTTATACGGGCCCCGAAGACTATAGGAAAATGGCAGATCAGGAAGACCTGGATGCCATTTATACAGCCACTCCCTTTGAATTACATACCCCGGTAATGCTCGCGGCCATGCGGGGCGGGAAATATGGCGCGACCGAAATGCCTGCGTGCAGCGAATATGAGGATGCCTGGGAACTGGTCGAAACTGCTGAAAAAACGGGCAAAGCCTGTATGCTGATGGAAAATTATGCCTACAGGCGAAACGTGATGATGGTACAGGTCATGGCTCAGCAGGGATTGTTCGGCGACCTTACCCATTGCGAATGTGGTTATCAGCACGATGCCCGCTATGCGAGTTTTGGACCCAACGGGGAGTTGTTGTGGAGGGCAACCAATGTTAAAACCAACGGAAATCCTTACCCAACCCATGCCATTGGTCCGGTGGCCCAATGGTTAAATATCAACCGGGGAAACCGGTTTGAATATCTGGTATCGATGAGCAGCTGTGCGCGGGGTCAAAATTACTATGCGGCAAAAAAGTTCGGCGCTGACCATCCTGGTGCGACCATGCAATTTGCCCAGGGCGACGTCAACACTTCCCTTATTCAAACCCATGACGGGATCACGGTTACGCTCTATTACGACACAAAGAATCCTCGTCCGGTGGATTGGATTTACCGTATCCAAGGGACAAAAGGGATTTATTCCGGAACGCTGAACAAAATTTACCTTGAAGAATCAAGCCCCAAACCCCATCAGTGGGAAGAAATCGAGGGCTATCAGGAAAAATATGATCATCCCCTATGGCGGAAATATGGTCAACTGGCGACTGACTCAGGGCACGGAGGAGGTGATTATTTGTGTTTTCTTGATTTTGTGGAGGCTGTGCGAAAAGGAGTTGAAACTCCCATCGATGTGTACGACACCGTTACCTGGAGCATAATCACCAAACTGACCAACGAATCGGTGTCAAACAGAAGCCGTCCGGTTGATTTTCCAGATTTTACCCGTGGCAGGTGGCAAACCAGAACTCCTTTAAAACCAAAGTAAGTATGAGAATAGTGTGGTTCGGATTAGGATTAGTGTTGATGGTAGCCTGCTCTGGTTTTCAGAAGAAACCCCGGAGCAGTGAGGTTTGTTTGACGTTTTCCATCCATCAGGAGCGGAGTGTATATGAGCAAACCGACTATGGGGAAGCCCCGCAGTTCGCTATATGGCTCGAAAACAGGGAAACAGGTGTTATCCGCACTGTTTTTGTAACAAGAAGGACCGCTACCGGCGATTTTGAAGGCAAGGCCGAATGTCCTGTTTCACTTCCTGCATGGATTGCTGCCTTCAGAAAAGAAACCGGCAGAACCGATTTCCCAACTCCGCGTGAACCGGCGGAAACTGCAGTGACAGGAGCTACACCCCAGGTCAGGGAAATTAATGTGAAAGTAAAAATCCCACGGGGATCCAATTGGTATTACTTTGTAGAGATGAATGTTTCGGGCGATTATAACATTCGTTTTCCTTCAATCTGTACCGATGGGATGATCGATTCCCAGGGGAATGGACAACCATCGATAATTTTCAAGGGCGAGATTCCGGGAAAACCGGGGGAGTGCTCCATTCCGCTACTGATCGGGCGCACAGAGCAGTTTTATTTTTTACC
>CAZLDP010000173.1:0-6040 GCA_964558145.1 uncultured Prolixibacteraceae bacterium
GCCACCAAAGGGGGAAGAAATCCTCATAGCTTGCTTTTCGTCCAAACCCAGTTTGCCGGCACAGTGTCCGAATACAATTTGAGAACAATCAATTCCGGTCTTAAAACACCCGGCAGCGAATTCTTCGGTTACTTTTTCCATAATTCAGAGTTTTTTTGAAGGTAAATATACGATTCATAATAATATTATGACGTAAATATACTCCGCGACTACCCCTCATTTGTAACCGAGGTGTAGAATCAGTATCTTAAGCTCGAAGGGATCGAAATTTACAGGTTCGACTGCCGAAGCCTTTATTGCCTTTCCGGTTGACGGATCAAGCCACCACATTTTTCCTTTTGCTGAAATATCAAGATGGGTGACAACTGCTGTATTCTCCTCATTAAACAGAATATAATAGTGATAACCATCTTTGACAACGTGCCTGTACCGGATATTCTGAGTGGGAGGGCTTAAAGAAACATCTGGTTCAGTAAGTGCATCAAGTGCAGACAGGAGGGCTTCAGGCGATGAAACGATGACAGCATCTGTAAATAATTCCGAATATGGGGAGCCACTCCAGACAATCAGCCTCCCGTTTTCTTCCAGTTTTCTTACTGCCGCCATGGACTCCTCCTGAAGGGATATCAGGCTGTCGAGGATTACTGCCCGGTATTTCATGCCGGCCAGGCTCACTCCTTCCCCGTCAACCTTAGCATCTTCCCACAGATGACGCAATTCAAGGTAATTGAAATCACGCTGATTCCGGAAACAGCTTTTGGCCGCTCTGTAAGGCAACCAAGTTGAATTGCCCAGAATGGCAATTTCACAAACCTGTTCAGAACCGGTATTTATCCAACTCAGGCGCCGGCATGCATCCGCATAGGCTTTATATTCCTTCCCCCACCAAGGGGCGTTGGGGCCAACATCCGGTGGGCGTTCGTCAAACCGGATTCCACGGATTGAATAATAAAAAGCATGGGGCATCAGCAAATTTTGGCCGCGAACAAAACACCAGTTGGCAAGCCACTTCATCTCTTCAAATGTAAGGTTGTGGCCATAAGCGCCATACAGTTCATTTGAATTGCGACGTCTCCCAAAGTGGACCATTGCGCTTGAAGCACACTTGGCCATCGTGGAGTGTCCTCCCTCTAATGCTTTTGGCCCTGGTTCCACATAGCGCCATACGAGATCCTGGCCTGGAACCTGGAAATATTTCAAAGTTCCGATATCTTCTGACCCTGCCGGGTGCCCCATCAGTGCAATTCCATGTTCCCAGCACCACCTGCTTAAAGGTTTATAATAGTTTTCTTCGAGACACATGTTGACCGCCCTCAGGTATTCCGTACGTTTTGTTTCTGAATCAGGCCGGTCATCGTACCAGAGATCCGACAGGAAAGGGATAAAATCATAACCGAGGATAGTGTTGACTTGATTAAGAAGATCACCATTGCCCGGCATCATGCCCTTTGGACGGCCCCGGCCAAGCATATCGGGTTCATCAGTGAAAATGCCAAGGATGGTTGTTCCGAAATAATCCCCGAATTCCCTGGCAAACCGTTCGTAAACCAGTTCCATAAAGCTTGCCACGGCTTCGGGATTTAAAATATCTCCCGCCGGCGGCAAATCTTCCCTGACATTGCCGGTGCCTTCTCCAAGATAATGAAGTCCGCGGATAACCCCACCCGAAGGTCGTTCAATAATGGCTACCCGTTTACCTTCCGGACGGGTGATTATCGTTACCAGTTTCTCTTTGCCGAAAAGCTGAGGAAATTCACCCGGTGCAAGGTCTATTTTTACCAATCCTCTTGCAGCATGGTCAGGATTTCGGGCAACGACCTGCCCGCTGGAAGATCCTGACGGATACATCCCCTCGTCGTAGAGAATAACGTACATACCCCGTCTCTTAGCTTCCTTTATGACCAGTTTCATCGAATGGATCATGGCAGGGGATAGCCAACCCTGTTCCTTGGGCAATCCAATCCGCGGATGAATAACAAATCCGTAAACCCCATGTGCCTCGAAATCTGCTACCTGTCGCAGCAATTCCTGATCGGTCAGTGTGTCGTTCCAGAACCAGAAGGGCATTAAGGAAAACTCACGGGGTGGATTTCTGAATTCTTCAGGAATATCCAGTCTGCACCCAAACAGCCCCGGGATAATAATTATAAAGATGACTTTTATTATTCGCATCATATTCAGCAATAACAATTGTACTTCATGGATGCCGTTTCTATAAAAGACATCATTTCCTGCCGGTTTCAGTTTCAATCGTGAGCCACCTGCCGGAAATAGAATCGTCAATTTTCAGTTCAACACCGCCCTCCCTGGTTTTTAACGGAATAGATTTTCCCCCCGATTTTATTTCTGAAGGAATCTTGCCGGCAGAAATGGGCAGTTTTACGGAGCCGGAACCGGTAACCTGCACATGATAGACTGTTTTATTCAATTTTGGTTCAGAGATGAAAACGATCTTTGAAAGCGTTTGATCCGAAAAGCGATACGTTTTCCCGTCAATGGCGATTTCGTTACAATCGTTCCCGATAAAAGCTGCCAACTTGTTCCCGTCGGTACGGAAAGCCATCCACAAACGTCCTTTATAGGAGACACGGTGACCGTTGATGGCAACGTTTTCCAATTCAATCCGGTCGGAAGGCAAGGGGTTAACAGCCAAAGCCTGGGCATCTTTTTCCGCATTTCTGGAAAAGCCCCCTTCCCAGTTTTCCCGGTGGGTCCGGTAATGTCGCACTACCATGGTCGTGGTATTTGGGAACCGGGTTACAAAGTATTCCGAAGTGCGTGAAACAACTGTTGGATTATCGTTTACCCCGTTAAAGATTCCTGAAGGAGGGTATGCTCCGGCTGCATTCAGTAATTCAAACAAAGTCCGCGTTTCGTATCCGAGGCTTTGTGACTGGTCATCACGCGGCCGGAAGCCCAGATAGTAGAAGGTGCCTTTCCCATGAAGCGTTTTTACCCCGATGGTTTTCCCGTCACAATCCGCGATTACCTCGTTCCCGTTCGATTCAACCGGATAGATACGGTCAACCAGGAAATCAGTCAGAATGGTTTGTTCCGGCACATCCGAAAAACTCCCCCGGAAGGTAACGTTTTTCCCTGCGGCAATTTCTCCCATATAGTGATCGAAACGATAACCAGCGCCCGACAATTCCTGCCATTGCGCTGAGCAACTCTCACCTTCAGAATCGAGCAAAGGAGGAGCGCCGAACCAAAGCACCTTCCCTCCCCCGGCTACAAACTGCCCGAGAAGATCGAGCAATCCCCTTTCCGGAATAGGTTCAAACAAAACAACCACAGTGCCATATGTTTTATCTTTGACCCGCAGTTTGCCATCATCCTGCAATTTCCCAAGTTGTACCAGCTTTTCAGCAGTGAGATAATTTGCATAGCCATACTGGGTCATCCAACTGCCGAAACGTTCTTCCACCGCGACCAGACTCAAGGGGTAAAGCGCCAGCACTTCCACATCGCGGTGGACACCACCGGTAATCATGGAAATATCGCGGGGTGGTTGGGCTCCAAAGGCATGATTGATAGCCATTCTCCTTTTCAGCGCTTCCGCCGGGAAACCCCAGGCTGCCGCATAGGCATTAGGGTATTTGTTGATCACACCGATGGAGGCAGCCATTGCCGCACCATAGTAATTGCGGTCGCTCCATCCGCATTCAGCAAAATCATTCCCGGTTGGTTCTAAGTAGTCGCTCCACTTAAAATAGTCGTAACATGCCGACGACGCCTGGTGCACGGTATTGCTCCATACAAAATTGGAAGTGTATTCATACTGATACGGGTAGCCGGGTAACTTTTCAGTATTCCATAGGTCAATGGTCGGACTTTCGGCCCACGATGCATGTGCACCCGTTTTTAACTCCCGTTTAAAAAGAGATTCGGCATAGTTTCGGGCATCTTTAAACAGGTCAACCACACCGTTAGTCAACAACTTATAATAGCGGTCGCGCAAAAGAAAGGTACGGTGAATATCCTCCGGCTTTGGCCCCATTACATATTGAACATTCACCACCGACAATGCATAAGGTTCATATACCGGAGCTCCATAGGCGAAATAAAGCATATACTTATCATCGAAAGGCTGCCTGAATTTTTGGGAGTAGACTTTGGCAAAACTCCGGGTAAGATAACGCAGGGTAAACTGCCCGTTTTCGTGATGCCTGAAATAGCTCCAATCCTGTTGAATATGCATTTCGTCCGAGTAAAGTGCAGTGAGATTCACCTCCTTATCGTAGTATTTTTGCATCAGCGATTTGAGAAAAACCGGTGCATCGGCATTAAAATAATCCATTTCCCGGGTTTCATATTCCAACATAATCATCACCCGATCGTAGCCTGAATATTCAGGTTTATCGCCAAATACATGCAGGTAACGCATTTCGATGCTTTTCCCGATACCAGGTGCCGTATACCTCATCGTATCGGTAGCTTCGTACTGCACATCCGTCAATGGAACAATATCTTCAGGTTTCACTACGCGGTATGGAATATTTCCGCCGCTTTCCTTGAACGCATAAGCTTTCACTCCCGTTAAATAAACCGGAAATTTCCCTTTGTTGTTGGTCCAGTAAAGCTGTTGCCAGATCGGAATGTTGAATTTTCCGGTTTCAGGATCCCTGTACCCTACCTTATAGGCCAGCCAGCGTCCGCTGTTCCCGGTTTGTTTTTTGTAAGCCATCCCCAACTCCAACGGACTTAGTAAACTTAAACAAAGCCCCATGTCGTATTTTCGTGCAAAGTCGCTTACTATCTTGATTTTATCAACATATTCATCCATATCAGGGGTAAGCTTACGCTCGGCGCCAGTATCCTTTCGGTATTGTCTGAAAAATTCATCAAATGCCACAATCAACTCATGTGAACCTCGTCTTTTCCCTTCCTCGCAGATTTCCCGCAAACTGCGAATATTCTTTTCGTAACCAAGTGATAAATCCTGTTTCCGGTCCGGATCGGTCAGGTTTTCCAACTGCTGATCGCTGGTAAGAATTACTGATTGGGCATGAAGCTGGAAAACAGCCAATACAGAAAGACCAAGTACCAGGAAAAGTATTCTTTGTTTCATGCTGATTTGGTTTATTGTTAAAAATAGGTTTACCACTTCCCGTTGCACGGAAATTTTCCGATAAAATTACCGAAAAAAGTCAAACAGAACAATAAATGGGAATCCTGGGGAGTAACATTTCAGAACAGCAAAGAAAAGGCAAATAAAATCTGGATCTCTTCAAAGTGGATTTTCATTCCGTCCGCAATGTGGGACATTCGTTCAGACTTAAACTCGGTTTGCTGTGGTCTTCACCTTCATATTTCAGTTTTGCCCGCAGTTTTCCATGATCGTCTTTACCGTGACCTATTCTCAACGCAAAATGACAATCAGCAGTTTTGTCCCAATATTCATAACTGGGATAACCTTCGCCATTCCGGGAATCTTCGTCCATTTCGGATCCCAGGTAAAACGCTGAACCTAATACCGATTTCCCTGATCTGGAATAAATTACTGTCTCATCTTCACCGGTGAGTTTAAAGTCATACTGCAAATTGGTCAAGTTTTCCCTTGTTACGGTCAGCACATAATTTCTGCCGGCTTTTGTCCCTTTAAATACGATGGCATTGCCCGGAGTTAAGTCTCCGGGGAAATAGGTGGTGTCTTCTCTTACAATAATGTAGTTGTCGATAAGACGGACCGGCTCCCTAATTCGTGAAAGCTCCTCGACAAAAGAGGGATCGTATTGAGATTTATCCTTTATAAATAAGTTGGATCGTATGGGGTCAGGAGAAATGGTCAGCAACGTATCAAGTGATACTTTGTCCGCAGTTTTGCTTGTTTTATAGCCGCAACTTATAAGGAACAAAATCAATGTTAAATTGTAAAATGTCTTTTTCATATAAGTCAATCGTTTTTTGTTGCCAACTTGTTGGGGGAAAAACAATAATTCATTTCTGTCTGTTTGTCAATTATTACGACTGAGCAATGGCAATTTTTGTTTCCCTGTATTCCTGTACTTGATAATTACAATATGAGAATTCTTTTTGC
>CAZLDP010000174.1:0-6034 GCA_964558145.1 uncultured Prolixibacteraceae bacterium
GGATATCTACTATTCTTTTGTTGTAATCTTTTTTCAGGTTGCCGTTGGCATCGTAAATGTATTCCACCGTCACGTGGCCGCCCTGCGGGCAGCCTGTACCCGCTGAATGGCTTTGACCACTGCCAGTGCCTTGGCCACCGCGCCCGCATTTAGGTTGTTTTCCCTCAATTGCCTGATCTTCCTCAAGGCCGCCTTCCGCATGCCCCTTTCGGGATAGATCCGCCGAAGCAGACCTGCCGGATCCAGCAGCATCAGGAAATATAGATCTTCCTCATTGCCGGAGGGCTGGTTGATCAGTCGCTTTGCCTGATCGATCACCTGCCCCGAATGGTTCCCCGGGTGAAGATAAGGCCTCTTCCACCTGAAAAAGAGAAATCGCCGCTCTTCCAGCCTGATTTCTTTTTTCCGGACCAAACTCTGGAATACGTCCCCTTTGACCTTTCTCATGGATAATCTCCGCGATGTGAGCCAGCGCTCTATTTTACGGGGCTTATTTGCCCTTATCATCCCGGAAAGCATATAGAGATGAAGCGGATGGTTTGTTTGAAGCCCGGTGGTCTCCGCACGGCCCTCCGCAATCCGTACATTTCCGGTCAACTCCATCTCCAGGATGCTCGCTCCCGCGATCACCAGGTCAATCGAGAATGAAAAAGGGGCTATACCCCCTTTCTGTGGCCTGATTGCCAACAGGAGCAGTTTTTCGCTTAAAGAAAGTTGGTTTTCCATTCTGTAAAGTTAATGCCTAAAATCTTTAAAAATCCCCGCTTGAAAAAAAAGTAATCCACCATGAGACCAAAACCATTACTTTTGAAAAAAAACGAACCGATGCGGAAAGGATTTGCCAGCGACAACAATTCAGGGATTCATCCCCTGATTTTGAAAGCCATTGAAGAAGCCAACCACGGGCATGTGGCAGGGTATGGCCACGATTCCTATACCGAAGAGGCTGTTCAATGCTTCCGTGAATTGTTTGGAGACGATACCGGCGTTTACTTTGTTTTCAACGGAACCGGGGCCAATGTGCTGGGGTTGTCGGCGCTTACCCAAAGTTATCATTCCATCATTTGTGCTGAATCAGCTCATATTCAAACCGATGAGTGCGGGGCCCCTGAGAAATTCACGGGTTGCAAACTTCTTCCGGTTGATTCTCCCGACGGAAAAATCACTCCGGGAAAAGTGGAACGCCATCTCGAAGGTTTTGGTTTCGAACATCATTCCCAGCCAGGTGTGATTTCTATCTCCCAGGTGACCGAGATGGGCACCCTGTACCAGCCTGACGAGATCAGGGCATTGGCCGGACTTGCCCACAGCCATGGAATGTACCTGCACATGGATGGTGCCCGCATCAGCAATGCCGCCGTGGCGCTTGATCTGCCCTTCCGGGAATTTACAAGGGATTGCGGCGTGGATGTCCTCTCATTCGGAGGTACAAAAAACGGGATGATGACAGGTGAAGCTGTGCTTTTCTTTAATCCTGCCCTCTGCGGGTCAATCCCCTACCTGCGGAAACAGAGCATGCAACTGAACTCAAAGATGAGATTCGTCAGCGCTCAGTTTATTCCCTATTTCAGGGAGGAACTGTGGAAAAAAAATGCGGCACATGCCAACCGGATGGCCAAAATCCTGGAAGCGGAAATTCGCCGGATCCCGGCCATAACCATCACCCAGAAGGTTGAGGCAAACGGCATATTTGCCATTGTCCCCCCTGAAATAATCCCTCCGCTGAGGGAGAAATATTTCTTTTACATGTGGAATGAGCCTGCCTCAGAGGTCCGATGGATGACATCGTTCGACACCACCGAAGAGGAGATCGCCGGTTTTGTCCAACTCATCCAACAACTGCTTCCCCGATGAACCTGTTCCGGTATTATCCTGAAAACCTCTCCGCCAAAGATCCTGAAGTGGAGAAAAAGATCTTCGGGCACAGTTTTTTGTTTGCCTCGTTTTTTGTAGTTGTTTTCTGGGTGGTACTGGCCTTTCAGGAGTTTTTCGGACTCGACCTCTATAAGGGGGGAATATTTCCTCTTCACTGGAAAGGTCTGCCGGGCATCCTGGCAAGTCCATTTATCCATTCGGGATACAAGCATCTGGTATCCAATTCCGTACCGTTTTTCATCCTTCTTTTTGCGCTGGTGTACTATTACCGGAAGATTTCCTACCGGATTTTTTTCCAGATCTTCCTCTTCTCGGGTCTCTGTGTCTGGCTTGCCGGCAGGGAATCGTGGCATATCGGCGCAAGCGGGGTGGTTTACGGGATGGCTGCATTTCATTTTACAAGCGGTGTAATCAGGAACGACCTGCGGCTGCTGGTCATTTCAGTCGTCGTCGTCTTTCTGTACGGGGGGATGATATGGGGAATGCTGCCCCTCAAACCCGAAATCTCGTGGGAGTCCCATTTATGGGGAGGGGTTTCCGGAGTTCTGCTGGCCGTCAGGTACCGGAAATTTAAACTCCGCAGGGAGAAATTTGACTGGGAAGAAGAGCCGGAGCAGGAACCGGAGGAGGAATCGGCCGGGAGCAGGGAGGATGTAGGGGTATTTGGCCATCCCACTTACACCTCCGACTTCAGAAGCGACCCTGAAGGGAAGGATGAAACCACCAACTGAAAAAAAGAGGGCAACCACGCCGGAAACCTAAAAAAGTAGTACATTTGCCCGCATTAATGAAAGAAGTTCTACATCCATGATCAGCAGACGGACAATTAGGATCAAAGTACTCCAGATACTGTACGCATATTATTCCTCATCCGATAAGTCCATCTCAGGCGCCGAAAAGGAACTCAATTTCTCCCTTGCCAAATCGTACGATCTTTACTACTACCTGATAGCTCTATTCCTAGAGATTGCTGATTTCGCGCAGCGAAAGATTGATACCAATCTTGCGAAACTGGTACCAACCCATCAGGATTTGCATCCCAACACGCGGTTTGTAGACAACCGGCTCATCCATATACTTCGGAAAAACCGCAGGTTACGGGCTTATCTGAATCAGTCAAAACTCTCCTGGGTCAATCACCCCGAACTGATAAGGGAACTTTACGCTTTTCTCACCGAATCGGAATTTTACAAGGAATTTATGGCCATTCCGACCCCCTCCTTTCAGGATGAACGCAAAATTGTGGAAAAGGTATTCCTGAGCATTATCCTGGTTTCAGAAGACCTTCACATCGTTTTAGAGGAAGAAAGCATTTACTGGAACGACGACATGGATCTGGTTGTGGCCATGATCGTGAAAACTCTGAAGAGTTTCAATGAAGAGTCGGACGAAAACCAGCCGCTGCTTCCCAAGTACAAAGATGCCGAAGATGAGATATTTGCCCGTGACCTCTTCAGGAAAAGTATCATCAATCATGACGAACTCCGCAACCTGATTAACCTCCATTCAAGCAACTGGGATCTTGAAAGGATTGCTTTTATGGACATCCTCATTATGCAACTCGCCCTTTCCGAATTCCTTTATTTTCCATCGATACCCACCAAGGTCACCCTCAATGAATACATCGAATTATCAAAATATTACAGTACCGATAAGAGCAGGAATTTCATCAACGGGATACTGGATAAGGCCCTCAAAGAACTCAAAGTGAATAACCGGGTAGTTAAAACCGGAAGGGGGCTGATTGGCGAAACCGGATTGAAATGATTTAACCGGCCTTTAATAGTTTACTCTTTTCAATAACTTAAAAACTAACTATTATGAACTACTTGTTATTTATGGCTCAACGCACAGGGGCTGAACCCAATCCCTGGATGACATTTATGCCTCTGCTGCTTATTATGGCAATATTTTATTTTTTCATGATCAGGCCACAGATGAAAAGGC
The DNA here is from genome assembly GCA_964558145.1 of uncultured Prolixibacteraceae bacterium. Lineage (GTDB taxonomy): Bacteria > Bacteroidota > Bacteroidia > Bacteroidales > Prolixibacteraceae > UBA1413. Next base: position 3,823 of record CAZLDP010000174.1, read on the forward strand.
AGAAGGAGCTTCAGACTTTCCGGAGCAACCTTTCGAAGGGTGACAAAGTGGTCACCACGGGCGGAATTTATGGCAAGATTGTTGAAATCAAAGAGAACCATGTCATCATGCAGGTCGACGACAACGTCAACAACAAGGTGGATAAAGCGGCAATCATCAAGGACATGAGCGATGCTGCTCCTCAGCGCTAATCCGTCAGGCATAGTAAATCAGGGCCGGCAGATTACCGGCCTTTTTTTTGTCAATTCCCCGGCTCCTTGTACATTTGTTACGGGAAAACAACCTGTATCCCATTTTGAAAAAACATGGTAAAATGCAACCAACGGACGAAAAAGAACCGAACAGAAAGTTTGGGATTTTAAACCTTTTGACCACCCCGGATAACCGGACATGGCTGATTTTTATTATTTGCCTGGTCATATCCACCATCCTTTGGTTTTTAAATGCACTGAGCAAGACCTATACGACAACCATTCCCCACCCTGTGTACTTCACTGAATTGCCTAAGGGGAAATTTATCATTAACAATCCGCCGGAAAAACTTAATCTGAAAATTTCGGCCCACGGATTTGCGCTGATACGGTATAAAGCCGGCAGATCCTTCTCCCCGCTGTTACTGAACGTATCAGAAATAATTAAAGAGATTCCTCAGGCCTCCCAGGGGATTTATGTCATTCCAACCCCCAACCTGCGGGAAAAGATCTCCTCCCAGCTTAATTCAGAACTACAACTGCTTGACATATCACACGGCGTGTTCACCCTTGCATTCGACATTCAGGGCGTAAAACAGGTTCCCGGTGCGCCGCGAGTTCATTTGGAGTTCAGGTCGCGTTTCGGACTGTTGTCCGACATCGTCTTTACACCTTCCAAGGTCACCATCACCGGGCCCAGAAACATAATCCACGCTACCGACACGCTTTATACCGTCCCAAAAGTTTTTAAAAATCTGGAGGAATCTTTCAGCCAAGAGATCGCGCTGGTTGTTCCCCTGCAAATCATATCCGAACCCGCAAAAGTGATTATGTCGGTCCCTGTGGATGAGTTTACCGAAAAAAAAATCAATGTTCCCGTCTGGGTTGAAAACCAGCCTGAAAATGTAAAAATAAGACTCTTCCCCTACGAAACAGAAGTTACCTTCAACGTAGGATTAAGCCGTTATGGATTCATCAAGGCTGAAGATTTTAGTCTTAATGTTTCTTATGAAGACATTCTACAGAAGCAGCCTGTACTTGCAGTCAAGGTCAAGAAATTACCGGCAGGGGTAAAATCGTTGAAAATAGTTCCTGAAAATGTCGAATACCTCATCGAAAAGTACTGATCTCCAGCCTATTATTGGCATTACCGGTGGAATAGGCAGCGGGAAGTCGCTGGTATGTAAAATATTCAGGAATCTGGGAATCCCGGTTTTTGAGGCAGATCAGGTTGCTAAATCGCTATACCGCACTGATCCTGCCCTGAAGGAGGGATTGATTCATCTGTTTGGCTCCGGAGTTTTGGACCCTGCAGGGGAAGTGGACCGGAAATACCTGGCCGCTCTGATTTTCAGCGACAAGGAAGCTCTGGAGCAGGTAAACCGGCTTGTTCATCCGTGTGTAAGGGAAGCATTCGTCAAGTGGCGCCACACTCAAACAGCGCCCTATGTGCTTCACGAAGCAGCCATCCTGTTCGAAAGCGGGTTTTACCGGATGATGGATGCTACCATCCTGGTCGTTGCGCCCGAAGAGATGCGTATCCGGAGAGTGGCTGAACGCGATCATCTCTCCCGTGAATCGGTGATAGCCCGGATGAAAAACCAATGGCCTGATTCCCGGAAAATCAAACTGGCCGACTACCTCATCGTCAATGACGAAAGCAGGCTGATTATAGAACAAATAATGGATATCGATCAAAAAATTAAAGCACATGGGAAGTTTTGCTAAGTGGATAGGCGGCGGTCTGGGATGGGCTGTGGGAGGCCCCCTGGGCGCCCTGATCGGTTTTGCCATCGGGTCGGTGGTGGACGGAGCTACGGATATTACCCGCGATATGGGCGGGCGCCAAACGACCACCACACCGGGGGGATATGTAATGAGCCTACTGGTGCTGATAGCAGCCGTCATGAAAGCCGATGGAAAGGTTATGCGTTCGGAACTCGATTATGTGAAGAACTTCCTGAATCAAAATTTCGGTGAGGAATCAGCAGTTGAATCTACGGTGATGCTGCGTGACCTGC
>CAZLDP010000175.1:0-6028 GCA_964558145.1 uncultured Prolixibacteraceae bacterium
ATAATTGAACCTTAACAGCAAAAATCAAATGAATTGGGAAAACAATAAACCATTAACCACATAAATGTATGATGTCAAATAAATGAAATGTCAAAATAACTACCTGTATTGCAGAAAGCAGCGGAAATCTCTCAACTTTATGTTGCATTTAAACTTAAAAAACTGCTGTTAAATGGACAAAATAAAAATAAATCGTATTCAAACCACCCGGAACTTTTTGCCTGTGCCGGGATTAATCCTGATTTTACTTATTTCCTGCTCGATTAAATCCGGTAAGCACAATTCCTCCGGGAATGAACCGTTACCAGCAGACCCCAACCGTGTGGAAATTGCGGTACTCGAACGGGGTGATTTTTACCGGGAGATTGTGAGCAACGGCAAACTGGCAGCCATTGAAAAGGCGAGCCTTTACTTTCAGAATGCTGGTACCATTGAGGCCGTGAATGTAAAAAACGGACAATCAGTACAGGCTGGCGCTGAGCTGGCGCGACTGCAAAACGACGAGTTTTTGTTCAACATGAAGAAAGCAGAAGTGGCGCTGGAAAAAGCCACCATCGATCGGCTCGATGCCTTGCTTAACATGGGGTATAAAAGCTTTGAAGCTGACATTCCTCCCGAACACCTGAACATTGCCAACATCCGTTCCGGTTATAACCAGGCAAAGATTCAGCACGAAGAAGCCGTTTATAGACTGGAAAATGCAATACTGAAAGCTCCCTTTGCCGGGAAAGTGGAAGGGGTAACACAAAAAGCCTGGGAAAAAGCTGATCTGTCCAAACCTTTCTGCACGTTGATAAACGACAGCCGGTTTACCATAAGTTTCCCATTGCTTGAAACCGAAGTGCATGAAGTAACCACAGGGCAGAAAATAACCATTACGCCCATCGCCTTACTTTCACCCGCCACAGGGGTTATTACGGAGATGAATCCGCGCATCGATGAAAACGGACAGGCATGGGTGAAAGCAGAAGTGACCAATCCAGGAGGCTATATGGAAGGAATGAACGTAAAGGTGAGCATAAAAAAAGCCATTCCAAACAGGTTGGTCGTCCCCAAACAAGCAGTAGTGCTACGCCAGAACCGCGAAGTGCTTTTTCGCTACACTCACGGCACCGCCTACTGGACCTACGTGGAAGTGCTCGATGAAAACGAAAGTCAGTATGCCGTCGTTGCCGCTGAAGGCGCAACATTAGAGCAGGGCGACACGATCATTGTTTCGAATAACCTGAATCTGGCACATGAGTCGGAGGTGGAAATAGAGTAGTTTGAAGGGTTTGAAGGTTTGAAGGGTTTGTAGAAATATATGGAAACACTTTTCAAACAATTGTCGGCTTTTTTCTATCCTCTATAATAGTTAAAAATGTGATAAAAACTATAAAGTATGGCTACGGTAAATAATTTCGAAGATTTGGAAATCAGGAAGCTTGCACGGGAAATTTGTAAGGATACCTACAAGATTATAAACTACCCGGAATTTAGTAAAGATTTCGGTTTGGTGAGGCAAATAAATGATTCCTCGGGTTCAATTATGGATAATATAGCCGAGGGATTCGAACGGGAAGGAAATAAAGAATTCGGACAATTCCTTTCAATATCCAAAGGTTCATGCGGAGAATGCCGCTCTCAACTTATACGTTCATTCGACAGGCAATACATTTCAGAGGAAGAATTCACAACAATTTATAACAAACTGATAGATAAAAGCATCAAGATCAATAATTTCATGAACTATCTGAAGAACAGTAACATGAAAGGTAACAAATACAGAAAATAAAATAAAACATCAAACCATTTCAAGCAATGTCAAACAACATCGAATGGCTTCGAGCTTTTTCAAACAATTGTCAAATTCCTCAAACAATTGTCGAACGATTTCAAATCATGTCAAACCCTTAACTACTAACTCTTGGTCCGTTTCTTAATCCACCGTCCCATCGCGGTAACCATGTCCTTCCTGGCCCTGCTGATAATTGGTCTGGCCACTACTTTCAGCCTGCCGGTATCGCTAATGCCTGATATAGATATCCCGGTGGTTTCCATCCGTATATTCTCAACCGATCTGCCTGCCCGGCATTTGGAGAACACGGTGGTAAAGCCGTTGCGTAATGTGCTGAAAGAAGTGAACAATGTTGAAAACATGAAAAGCGAAACCCGCGACGGTACCGCCTGGGTCGAACTTCGTTTCCGGCATGGCACACCCATCGACCTGGCTTCGGTAGAGGTCAACGAAAAAGTGGACAAAGCCATGAATTACCTGCCCCGCGACATGCGCCGCCCCGAAGTGATCCGTGCCGCTGCCTCTGACATTCCTGTTTTTTACCTCATGGTTACCCAAAACGAGGGAGGTGCTCCAACTTTAGCAGAAACGTCAACCAACGCTTCTTCAAATTCCCCCTATGGGGGAGCTCATACATCCCTTCAGGGGGCTGATGGGGAGCTTGTTTCCCTGAGCAACTTTTGTAGCCAGGTTATCCGCAAACGACTTGAGCAACTGTCTGAAGTGGCTCTGGTAGATATGAGCGGACTTCAGTTTCCCGAAATAAAAATTATACCCCGTCCGGAGTTCCTGCAAAGCGGCGCCTTTTCCATTGCCCGGCTGGAGCAGGCGTTGCAGGAAAACAACATCGATTTGGGTAACCTGCTCATCCGTGACGGACAGTACCAGTACAATATCCGGTTTAACACACGCCTGCGCAATGTGTCCGATATTGAAAACATACCGGTCAATTTGAGCGGGAAAGTGGTTAAACTAAAAGAACTGGCTGGCGTTAAATTGCAGCCGCAACAGCCACAGGGAAGTGTGCGGTTTAACGCAAAAGATGCAGTGAGCCTTGCCATCATTAAACAGTCGGATGCCCGTATGGCCGGGCTGCGAAAAGAGCTGGACCTTATGGTATCGCATTTCAGGGAAGATTATCCCGGACTCAATTTTTCCGTTGCCCGCGACCAGACCCGGCTGCTCGAGTATTCCATCAATAATTTGGGGCAAAGCCTGTTCATCGGCGGTTTGCTGGCATTTCTTTCCATGTTCCTGTTTTTACGTGAGCGCCGCGCTCCCTGGCTTATCGGCATCAGCATTCCCGTTTCATTGATTATTACCCTGCTGTTTTTTTACCTTGCCGGCCTTTCCATCAACATCATTTCTCTCTCGGGCCTCGTTCTCGGGGTAGGCATGATGATCGACAACTCCATCATTGTCATCGACAACATCACCCAGCATCGCCAAAGGAAAATCCAAAGTCCGAAATCCGGAACCCGAAACGATACACAACAAACAACAGAAACCTTATCGAACAACTTCGAACAACTTCGAACTTCTTCAAATCACACCAAACCACTCAGCGACGCCTGTACCAATGGCACCAACGAAGTTATCCGTCCCTTAATAACTTCGGTACTCACTACCTGCGCTGTATTTATTCCCCTTATTTTTATGAAAGGGATGGCCGGCGCATTGTTTTTCGACCAGGCAGTAGCTGTTTCCATTGGGCTGGTGGTGTCGCTTATTGTATCCATTACCTTGCTGCCCACCTTATACCGGTTATTTTACCGGAGCATCAAAAAAGGAGCGGAAGATGATAAAAAACTGCCCCGCTATTTTCACTGGTACGAAACTGGGTTGAAATTTGTTTTGCGCCACCGGTTTGTTTCTGTTACCGGATTTGTGTTCATGCTTGTTATTGCAGTAGGTTTATGGTTCTTATTGCCGGTATCGCAGTTTCCGGAGGTAAGCCACGACGAGGTTCAGCTCGAAATCGACTGGAACGAACCGGTTACCCTGGATGAAAATACGGCGCGAACAACGGCATTGCTGTTGGGACTTAAAGAAATTCCCTTGTATGTAATTGAGGAAGCCGGTCGTCAGCAATACCTGCTGAACAGGGGCGACGAAGCCGGCATTTCGGAAAACAGGCTGTATCTGAAAGCCCAATCGTCTGAAGCGCTGGAAGAACTCACCCGCGAGCTTACCGCGAAATTAAAAACAATGTTCCCCGGGGCCGGATTCTTGTTTACCGAGACCGAAAACCTGTTCAACCTGGATTTTGGAAAACCGGAAACGCCGGTGGTGGCACGGTTCGTCCATTTTAATCCCGGAGGGATCAATTTTCTGAACGAACTGGCTGCGCTGCAGGAATCTGCTGAAACAGAATTTGGGGAACGTGTAAAATCGAAACTAATTACACGTCGGTTGCTGCTTATGGAAACCGATCCGGAAAAGCTGCTGTTTTATCAGGTGGACCACAATGACCTCTACCGTGAAGTGAAAAGCGCATTTAATGCCAACACGGTGTTTACCATTAACGACAATAACCTGTATGTACCGGTAAGCATTGGAAACCGGTATCAATCGGTTTACGGGATTGTGCAGCAGGTAACCGTAAAAAACAGGAACGGCGAGCAAATCCCCTTGTCGGGATTGGTCAGGGTTGGTTCCGGAACAGGATTAAAAACGATAGTGGCCGGAAAAGAAGGGGAATATTTTCCGGTAATGCTGGATGTTTCGCCTCGGGAATTTCAAAGCGTGGCAATGAAAATGAAAGAAATTGCAGCCCAACACGATGGATTCGATGTAACCTTCGGAGGTTCTATTCTTTCAAACCGGGCTATGCTGAGAGAGTTAATTTTAATTATCGCCGTGAGTTTATTGCTGCTCTATTTTATTTTGGCTGCCCAGTTCGAGTCGTTTGCGCTACCGCTTATTGTACTGACCGAAGTGCCCATTGACCTTTTCGGGGTGTTTCTGTTCCTTAAACTGTTCGGTTCAGGCATCAACATTATGTCGGCCATTGGTATAATTGTAATGGCGGGGGTTGTAATCAACGACTCTATTTTAAAGGTGGACACCATCAATAAACTGATGGATAGCGGGTATTCGCTGCTGCGCTCCATTTTCGAAGGGGGCCGCCGGCGGCTGAAACCCATTATCATGACCAGTCTTACCACCATACTGGCCCTGTTGCCCTTTCTGTTTCAGAAAGGCATGGGCGCCGAACTGGAAAAACCACTGAGCCTGGCCATTATCGGCGGTATGCTGGTGGGCACAGCAGTGAGTTTATATTTGATACCGTTAATGTACTTTGTGTTGAAGAGAAATTAAAATTTAATAAAAATGAAAAAAATAACTATTATTGGAATTGGCATATGCTTAATATTTGGGATTATTGGGATTGTTTTATCGTTAAAGAACAAACCAAAATCTTTTCAGGAAGAGTTTTTTCGTTTAAACAATGTGAAGGCTTGTACTTTAATTGAATCGGAAGCCAGTTACCAAATTTGGTGTAATTGTGCTACTACTGCTTTTTGTACATCTATACCTCCTACTTATTATAATGTATTTGGAAGAATGGAGTATCATTAACAAATATTTGAAAAGATTGTCGAAATAGCTAAAGCTCTATGTTTTAACTTAACATATAATGAAATTTCTTCTTTGACAATTTCTTCATTTTTCACTTAAAAAAAGAACAATATGAAGTCAATGCTATTCATTCTTCTGCTTAATATACTTATGTCCCATTGTATTAAGAATAATATTGATAGTCCGTTGGAAGAATTTAATTCAGAAGTCATTCTTGAAGCTAATGTTATTGACATAGATAAAGAATTGGGATTTCCAGGGATTATTACTAATTCACCGCGATATTTGATTTTACAAGATATTTCACTACAAGACAACTCATATTTCATAATCATTGACAAACATAGCGGACTAACTATCAATAATTTTGGACTAAAAGGAAAAGGACCTGACGAACTCTTACACCCTATAACATTAGATTATCTTTATGACAATAAAATTGGGATCTATGATGCCGTTAATATAAAATACTACGTCTATTCATTGGATAATCTTATTTCAGATCGTCCTCTTCAAGTTGAAAAAAAAGTTGATGGGAGCATCCAAACACCAATTCAGGGTGACCGCTTTATGAAGGTTGTTTCAATAAACGATTCATTATTTGTTGGAATGTGGAGCCATCCCGAGGGAAGGTATTGTTTATTTAATAATGAAAAAAAAGTTAAGAAG
>CAZLDP010000176.1:0-6008 GCA_964558145.1 uncultured Prolixibacteraceae bacterium
GTAGTCGTTGCTTACAGCCGTCAGAAAAGAGGTGTTGGTATGGCATGCTTCAGCAGGAAGGGGCGCCCGGTCGAAAGAGAATCTCCCCGAAAGTTCTGCCGCGAGATGTTGTGCGTCGGCAGCACTTCCCCCGTTGCCGCAGAAGAAGACGCGATGCCCTTCCGACAAAACCCTGTAAAGGTGGAGGGCAGCCTCTTCGGTGGTTTTCAACAAAAGGGCATCGCCGAGCATCCGCTCTTTCATGGCAATGCTCTCCCTGATGCGTGTAGTGATGGTATTGAGTGGTTCCATATTGTTTAAACGGCAAATGATGTCTCTGGTTCAGATGGTCCAGGTACTGAGTCCGGAGGTGGTGAAATCGAAGGGGGTCACCGATCCCTCAAAGCGGGAAAGCGCTTCGATCACCCTGAAACGGCTGGCTCCCGGGCAAAAGAAAAACATGTACCCCCCGCCGCCGGCCCCTGAAATCTTACCTCCCAGCGCCCCGGCTTTCCGTGCGGCCTCATAGATCTTATCGATTCCGGGATTACTAATCCCCTCGGCCATCTCTTTCTTGTATTGCCAGCCTTCGTGCATCAACTCGCCGATCCGGTTGAGTGATCCCCGCAAGAGGGCCTCCTTCATCAGGGTGGCCATCTCCTTGGTCTTGTGCATGGCCTCAACCGACGATTGGCGGTTCTTCCGGATACTCTCCTGTTGCTTTCCGATGATTTCCGAGGAGAGCCGGCTGGTCCCGGTATAGAATAGTACCATATTGACAGCCAGCTCGTTGAGGATTTCAGGCTTCACCCGCAACGGATTCACGATGACTTTGTCATCGGGGAAGAACTCCATGAAGTTGACGCCGCCGAAGGTAGCCGCGTACTGGTCCTGTTTCCCTCCCGAATATCCCAGGTCGATCCTTTCGATCCGGTAAGCCAGATAAGCCAGATCATACTCTCCCAGGGGAAGCCTGAGCCATTCCACGAAGGCCCCCAGTACCGCTGTCACCAGCGTTGAGGAGGAGCCCAATCCCGAACCGGGAGGAGCATCCACAAAGGTGATAAGCCTGAAAGAGAGGGGTCTCCCTGTAAAATCCTTCACTACCCTGTTGTAAATCCCTTTCAGCAGATCGAGGTGGCCGTCAAGGGGAAGGTCCATGCAGGAGTCGTATTCCAGCGTTTCCCCTTTGTCTTCGGCACAAATGACGATTTTCCCATCTTCCTGCGGGACGATGGTGGCATAAGCATACCGGTTGATGGTGGCGTTGAGGATTGCCCCTCCGTAGAGATCGGAATAGGGAGAGACATCGGTGCCGCCGCCGGCAAGTCCCAGCCTGAGCGGTGCTTTACTACGAATCAGCATATTTATATTGTTTCACCATACACTTCGCCGATGGCGCCCACCATCGTGCTCCAGTTGTATTTGAGTTTTTCCACCTCCGCGTTCCGGGTAAATTCCTCCAGCCTTCCGTTTCTGAAAAAGTCGGAAATGGCCGCTGAAATCTCATCCGGTTCGGGTTCCACCACGTAGCCGACCCTGTCGTGGGGAACTATCTCTGCCAATCCTCCCACACGGGTTACCAGCATCGGTTTGTTGAACGCGTACCCGATCTGGGTTACCCCACTCTGGGTGGCATGTTTGTACGGCTGAACCACCAGGTCGGAAGCACAAAAGTAGCGATTCACTTTGTCATTGGCAATAAAATCGGTATGGAGAATCACCCTCTCTCCAAGGTGAAGCTGTTCGATCAGGTCGAGATAGGGCCTGGAGTCGGTGTAGAACTCTCCGGCTACGATCAGTTTGAGGGGAAACTGCTGCAGTGAAGCGTGGGCCATGGCTTTGAGCAGGAGGTCTAATCCTTTGTATTCCCTGATGAAACCAAAAAAGAGAAGGTACCTGTATGCGGGATCGAGTTGAAGGGTGGTGAGTGCCTCCTCCCTGCTGATAGGAGACCCGAAATCGTCGAACAGCGGGTGGGGCGAAAGCCGCATGGGAAGATCGTTCCTGAAGGAACGTGCATCGCGCAGCACGCTTCCCGACATGGCAACCAGCCCGTCGATACTCTTCATGAAGATCCGGGTAAGAAGCTGATCGCCTGGACGCTTCTCGTGCGGGATGATGTTGTCGGCGATACAGATCACTCTGGTTTTGCGGTTCCGTCGCACAAACCGTGCTATGGTGCTGAAACAGGGCGACATAAAGGGTATCCAGTATTTGATGATCACCACGTCGAAAGCTTCCCTCCGCACCAGCCGGGCAGTTCGGATCCAACTGAAAGGGTTGACGGAGTTGATCGAGCGGATGATGCGAATCCCATCGGGTTTCTCCCAGTCGGCATACTGGCTTTTCCCGGGGAAAAGAAGCGAGGGATACTGCAGTGTAAAAGTGACCAGCGTGGTATCGGTTCCCTGAGCGATGAATTCCCTGGCCAGCCTTTCGTTATAAGCTGCCAGTCCTCCCCGGTAGGGATAGGCTGTTCCGATGAGGCATACTTTGCTGATTTTCATAAGGGTAATTTCAAAATTACTGCCGGGGGAGGCCCCAGGTTTTGAGAACTTGTGTTTCGATAAAGGGAATCACCTTCCCGGTGTCGGCGCTGTCGAACCAGTGCATGGAAGAATCCTTGCGGAACCAGGTGAGTTGTTTGCGGGCATAAAGCCGGGTATTCGATTTGATTTTTTCGATGGTAGTTTCCCGGTTGGTAATTCCTTCGAAATAGTCGAACCATTCGCGGTACCCGACGGTATTCAGTGCATTCAGCGATTTCCAGGGGTGGAGGGAGCGGGCTTCCTCTTCGAGTCCAGCTTCGACCATGGCATCCACCCGCCGGTTGATCCGGTCGTAGAGCAGGGATCTGTCGCAGTTCAGCCCGATCCTCAGGATGGTGAAATCCCTGGTCTTGCGGGTGTGGGTCCGGAGTGCAGAGTAAGGTTTGCCTGTCATGATACAGATTTCGAGGGCGCGAAGAAGCCTCTTCGGATTCCGGAGATCCACCGTGGCATAGTATTCCGGGTCGAGTTTTTTCATGGATATCCGCAGGGCTTCAATTCCGCCGGTTTCGTAAAGGGTGGTGAGTTCGTTGCGGATTTGCGCATCGACCACGGGCAGGTCATCGATGCCATAGCAGACGGCGTCGATGTACAACATCGATCCTCCGCACAAAACCACGACCTGGTGTTGGCGGAAAAGCTCCCTGAGGAGGGCGATGGCTTCCTCCTCGTACCGGCTGGCGTTGTAGTAATCGTGTACCGACAGGTTCCCGATGAAGTGGTGCTTCACCTGTTCCAGTTCCGTAGGAGAGGGAACAGCCGTGCCGATCCGCATCTCACGGTACAGTTGCCGCGAATCGGCCGACAGGATCTCCGTCCCGAAATGGCGGGCAACCTGGAGACTGAGGGCGGTTTTTCCGACCGCGGTGGGACCGGTCAATACGACCAGCAGGGATGGTTTCATGGCGACATCACTTTAAAGGGCAAAAATAGTGAAATAAGCGGAACGACCGGGTACCCGGCACCTCGAAAACGAGCGAACCAAAGTGTTGAAAGAGAACCGGAAGCGGAAAGTGAGGGCATAAAAAAACTGTTCAGCGGTTTCCGTTGAACAGTTGTTTAATCCGGTTTCGTGAGGAACCTGAATTTTCCTTGACCCGATCAGAGTACGTATTCCTCCATCTCTCCGAAAATTTCATAGTAATCGGCGAGGATACCATAGTTGTCACTCTTCTTGGCGTTCTTCGTTTCGGAAGCCACGATGGGATCATCGGTCATGACGTCGTCGAGCACCTGTACGGGGGTTTTACCCCTGTTCAGGCCGACTACGGGTTCCCTGAGATTCTTTTCCATGATTGTTCCAGTTAATTCCAAGTTTAAATATCGGTCATTCATCAAATCAAACATATAACGGATCAAAGTCCGGCCAGGTGTCATCATGTCGCCGATAAGGGTACTACGCATGCACCTGAAATGGGAATTTCCCGTTCCCGGGTCGAGCTCGGAGATCTCGATGGGATTTCTTTTCCGGGAAAGGGGGATCAGAAAGGAGGCAAGATGCAGGGGTTGGAACCCCAAGGCTTTCTGGAGGGCCAGGTGAAGATCAAAAAAGGTGTGACCTGCACCGACTGCTACTTCGGTATGAAATGGGCGGCTTTCCTGACAACTGCATCTAAACTGATAAATCATAACCCTACCCCTTTTATGGTTTCAAATTTATAAAGTTTTTTCCGGAAATTCCAATAGTCCGGAAGTGGAACGGGAGGGGTATCCCTCTGTTTTTTTACATCATTTGTTCTGGAAAATACGAATTTAAAGAGTGCAAACATATTATAAATGAACAGGTAAAGTAAACTGAGGAAGGTAGGAAACAGAAACGAAAAAGTGGATTTCGAAGAATTGGTAAAAAATGTTAAATCTTTTTCCGGAAATTAGAGTGTGTATTCTTCCGGTTCCGGTCTGAGCAGGCTGACGGGGGTTACGGCAGGCAGGTTGCCCTTCCGGGCGCTGAATTTAACCGGGTTTTTAAATGGAGGGTTCTGTTGGCCGGTATTTCCATGTTGTGGAGTTTCGAGGAGGTGGTTTCCCCGGGAAGGTATCTGGCCGAACTGCGCGAGACGCGTCCCTTTTTGAGTTTAAATCCGGGGAATAAAAAAAGGGGCGGGAATCGCCCCTTTTTTTATGTTCAGTAAATTATATGATTATTTCACTGAATCCATGTATTCAATCAGTTCGACTACTTTGGTAGAGTATCCCCATTCATTGTCATACCAGGAGACCACTTTCACGAAGTTGTCGTTGAGGCCGATTCCTGCACCGGCGTCGAAGATGGAGGTTCTGGGATCGCCCAGGAAGTCGTTCGACACCACGGCATCTTCGGTATACCCCAGGATTCCTTTGAGTTCGCCTTCGGAGGCTGCTTTCATGGCTGCGCAGATGTCGGCGTACGGGGCAGCTTTTTCGAGGCGGCAGGTCAGGTCGACCACCGACACATTGGGGGTGGGAACGCGGAATGCCATTCCGGTGAGTTTACCTTTGAGAGCGGGGATCACTTTGGTGACTGCCTTGGCAGCTCCAGTGGAAGAGGGGATGATATTCTGACCTGCGCCGCGGCCGCCTCTCCAGTCCTTCTTCGAAGGTCCGTCAACCGTTTTCTGGGTGGCGGTGGTGGCGTGCACGGTGGTCATGAGTCCTTCCACCACACCGAAATTGTCGTGGAGTACTTTGACGATGGGAGCCAGGCAGTTGGTGGTGCAACTGGCATTCGACACGAAGTTCATGTCGTTGGTATAGGTGGTATGGTTCACACCCATCACAAACATCGGCGTATCGTCTTTCGAGGGAGCCGACATCACCACTTTTTTGGCACCTGCGTCAAGGTGACCCTGGCACTTGGCCTTGTCGAGGAAGAGTCCGGTGGATTCCACCACATATTCTGCTCCCACTTCGTCCCATTTCAGGAGGGCGGGTTCAGTGGCTGCTGTTACCCTGATCTTCTTGCCGTTGACAACCAGCATGCCATCTTCCACACTCACCGTACCTTTGAAATGACCGTGGGTCGAGTCGTATTTTAGCATGTAAGCAATGTAATCGACATCGAGCAGGTCGTTGATTCCAACCACTTCAATGTTCTCTTTTGTCATGGCTACCCGGAAAACCAGCCTTCCGATACGCCCAAAACCGTTGATACCAATTTTTATTTTCGACATAACTGTACAATTAAAATGTTTATTAGTAGTATTCTATCTGTCTGTTGCCGCCAGGCGGTAAATTTCTTAATACAAAGTAAACATTAATATTTAATCTGGTCTGCATCAAAGGAATACTTTTCGGAGAAATAAATATTCCGTTAATATTGAAGCAATTTACAATTACCAATTACGAATTACCAATTACGAATTACCAATTACGAATTACCAATTTTCTTAGGAGCGAGTGCAGAGTTAAGCTTGCTTGAGCTATGCCGAGCGACGACAGAAAAGGCAGCGAAGCTGAATTAACAAGTTGAACTTTTGAACGGCACGTAGTGCCATTGAA
>CAZLDP010000177.1:0-5983 GCA_964558145.1 uncultured Prolixibacteraceae bacterium
AATGACGCCAATTCTTATAAGAAGAAATACCTTTTTCGTCATAATGCCAGTACTCACCTTCAGCATAAACAATCTTTCCAAATCCCCCTGCCTGATAAATTTGGCGCATGGCAAACAGGTTTTCACGAAACATGGAGGTTTCAAACATCATGTATTTGAGCCCTGTTCTTTTGACCGTTTCAAATAATTCTTCCGCATCTTCCAGAGAGCCCCAAACCGCCGGCACAGCAGTGGCAACATGTTTACCGTGGTTAAGTACTTCTATACAATGCCGTGCATGGCTAGGAGCATCAGTAGCCACAAAAACAGCTTCAATGCGGTCATCCTTTACCAGTTCTTCCAGGGAGGGATAAGTTTTATTACACCTGGTCACTTTAGCCAGTTCTGCGCAACGGTCAGGGAACAGGTCGCTGACTGCTACCACTTCCACATTCGGATGGTCCTGAAATCCAAAAGCGGCTGAAAATTTACAGACTCCATATCCAACAAGGCCAACGCGGATTTTTCTGTCGGAAACCGGGGTCCATACTTTAGTGCCGGCAGTTTCATCTCCTTTATCTTCAAAACCCTGAATTGCTGGTTGTTCTTTTTTGCTTCCACGGGTACAGGCTACCTGATTCACAGCTAAAAATCCTGCCCCAATTCCGAGACCACCCAACTTGATAAAATTACGGCGATCAAAAAATAGATCATTTTTACTCATCTTATATACCTTTAAAATGTTTTAAAATCCTAAATTAAATATCTATCCACAATCACATATTGGCGCTCGATTTAAAATAGCATATCGAGCGCCAATATCATTAATCCACCACTGTAATAACAATATCAATCCCATCCGGGATTCTGAACCAATACAGATTTTCCATCAGGTTTAACGCTCAGATCGATTTCTCTCTGAGGTATCGGCAAACATTCATTTTTGCCTTTAACAAAGTTACCCTGGAAATAAAGGTTTGCCGCATTTGACAGTTTCGGCGCTTCGCGTTTGAAGAATGCGTTCATTTCACTGGCCATATCAAAATCATGGCCATCCCAGCGTGACATATCCACATACCGATGGCCTTCATAAGCAAACTCGAGTCTTCTTTCAAAACGTACTGCTTTGCGGGCATACGATTTTCCATTGGCTGCAAACTGACCGTTGTAAAGGCCTACCTTGTAATTTGCCGCCGGCTCTTTTGAAAACCCATTCAAAGGCTTACTATCATCTATGTATTTATAAACCCAGGAAACGGGATTGGCTGCCCGTGCTCTGACAGTATTGACATATTCCTCGGCTTTTTGCAGACTTCCGACCTCAATTTCACATTCGGCTGCCCACAGCAATACATCGGCAAAACGGATAAGGTTGACAGGATTGTTCGTCTTATTTCCACTGCCTTTATCCCTGGCAGCAGTGGCTTGTTCACAAATGTTTTTGATGGCAACATAGGGACCTGAAGTTCTCTGGTTCCTGACCCATGGCTTTCCCGGGAAAACACCCCAATCGCGGTAAGGTATTCCTCTTCTTCCCACCGTCCAATCCAGCCTGGAATCCAGTGTGCCCTGATACGGCGTAAACGGGGCAGTCCCTTCTATACCATTGTCATTAACAACAGGAGTTTCAAAATATGTTTCCAATAATGGCAATCCTGTTTCCGGATCGGTCTTATAAGCCTCAACCAGATCGAATGTAGCAGCTCCCCAACCACAGCAAGAAGCAGCAGGACTTCCGTAGGGGCCATTGTAATTGGTTTCTGGATTTCCGTTTTTATTACTTGAACTACCGTCATTCACTGACATTTCTGCGACAAATATGGCTTCCTTGCTGTTTTTACCACGTTGTATGAAATTTAGGTTGTACTCTGCCTGAAGGCCATACTTTAGACCATTGGATGTTTTTCCGTTGGCAATTATCTCGTTGAGAAGAGATAAAGCTTCCGTATACTTATATTGGTACATATACACCTTGGCCAATAAAGACTTAGCCGCCCATTTGTTAACCCTTCCCACTTCACTTTTCGTTTCCGTCAGATTATTTGCGGCAAATTTCACGTCAGCCTCTATCTTGGGATAAATATCCTCAGTATTGGGCACCAAATAATTCTTGGCAGTATATTCGACTGTTTCATCGATCCATGGCACATGTTTGAACAACTGGGTCAAATAGAAATGATAATATGCACGTAAAACTTTTGCTTCAGCTTCAAATTGCAGTTTTGTGTTGGGATTTAGATCCTCAGCCTTACCAAGCATAGCTAAAACAGTGTTGGAGCGCGCCACACCAAGGAATAAATATTGCCACTTAGTCAGGATATAGCCATCAGCCGGATTATATGTAAAAACACTATACAAGTTAACACCTGATCCGGAACCAATGCGGGTGTCATCACCCGGATAAAGATAGGTAGACGCATTGTAAATGCTTCTTCCCACCAAACCTCTATATGCACCAATCAAAACACCATTAATCCCATTTTCACTAAGTAACGTTTCTTCACTTACTGAACCAAAAGGCCGGATTTCAAGGAAATCTTCCTTGCAGGATAATGTCGTCAATAGTATAAGACATCCTGAAATTAAAAATTTATATATTATTTTCATAATTTCAATTATTTGTAATAATTAGAATGTAACATTAATTCCAAAAATAAGATTGAGTTCATTGTTAGGGTAAGTTCCATCATCAACACCTCTTACTGCCGTGCTGCTCCCGCCGATCAGTTCAGGATCGACTCCACTGTAATTTGTAATAGTGAAAACATTGGCAGCCTGAAAATAAAGTCTTAATTTTGATATTCCCATCTTATTAATAACAGCAGGTTTCAATGTGTATCCCAGTGACATGGTCTTAAGTTTTAGATACGATCCATCCTCTACAAAATATGAACTGACTGCACCCATTGTGCTAAAGCTGTTAACTGATTCAATTTTTGGAATATTTGTGTTCGTATTTTCAGGTGTCCATGCATTTAATAATCTTCTGCTTTTGGTAAAAGTGGCATAGAAACCCATGAAATCCAGAAAGGAACGTTCTGCGTTGAATATTTCGTTACCCTGAGAACCGTAGAAGAATGCAGAGAAGTCAAAACCCATATATTCCAAACCAAGATTAATTCCATAGGTATAATCAGGATTTGGATCACCTAAATGGGTCCGGTCATCAGGAGTAATTTTTCCATCCTCAACTATGTCCTGAAATTTTAACCTGCCCGGAGCAGCGCCGGATTGTGTTGCCGAGTTGGTTACCTCTTCCGCGCTGTTAAAAAGGCCAATGAATTTATATCCAAAAAACGAACTTACAGGATGTCCTTCCTGATTTCGAACCATTGATCCGAAAGCCTGATGTGAACCACCATCAAAATAACCCGGATCTGGTATATTCACAACTTCATTTTTATAACTGGTGATATTGGCCCGAACTGAATAGTTTAACTTCTGTCCTATTTTACCTCTATACATCACTGATGCATCGACTCCGGTGTTCTGGATATCCCCGATATTTATCATCGGAGGGGTTGCCTCAAATGCCGATCCTAAGACTGAAGGCAACGGTTCTGAAAATAACAAACCCTCGATCTTTTTCTTGTACCACTCCACCGAAACATCCAGTTTGTTATCTAATAAAACCATATCAATTCCCACATTTGTTACAATATTTTCCTCCCAACCTGTAACCATGTTTCCCAATCTGCTGCGGGACCAACCCTGCTTGGCAGAAGTACCTGTTCCCGAAATATCATAGTAATTCGTACTTACATCACTTGCAAATAAACTGTATGCATTGTCGGAAGGAACATTATTCTGTGATCCCAATACACCCCAGCTTCCCCTTAATTTCAAGTCATTCATCCAATCCAGGTTTTTCATGAACGCCTCCTCGGATATCCTCCAGGCTAATGAAACAGAAGGAAAAACACCGTACCTGTTTTGAGGACCAAACTTAGACGAACCATCTCTACGCAAAGTTCCGGCTATTAAATATTTATTGGCATAGCTATAATCCAGTCTTCCAAAAACTGAAAACAGGCTATTCGATGAAATCCAACTGGAATTGTCTATAGCCTGGCTTGCATTCTGCAGAACCAGAAAATTAAAATCGGTTGTAAAATAATCTTTCCTGCTTCCGGATTGACCTCTTCCGATATATTTAATTGCTTCAGTACCAACCAATCCTTCCAATTTGTGCTTTCCAATTTCTTTATTGTATTGTAAAGTATTGGTAAATGTAAGGGTAGATCCATAAGATGAATCTACTGAAAGACTATTTAAACTAGCATGTCCGGCAGTATTTTCAGGACGGTTGAAACTAAAACTTTGTACAAATGAATTGGAAACATTATAACCAAGACTGGTCCGTGCAGTAAAATCTTTCAGAAAATCAACTTCCGCAAAAAGATTCCCAATCACATGCCACTGGTTGTTTATATTGTTCTCAGCAGCCAGGTATTGTGAGGCAACATGGTTTGAAGGATCTCCTAAATCAGGGCCACCAAATGATCCCCCCCAATTCCCGGCAATATCCTTCAAGGGAACAGTGGGGGGAAGAACAAACAGTCTGGATGAACCAACAGGTCCCAAGTTCCTATGAAACATATAAACATTTTCACCTGCCCTTAAATTTTTACCAATCTCAAAATCTGAATTCGCACGTAAAGAATACCTTTTTAAATAACTTTTCACCATGGTACCCTTTTCGTCATAATATCCGACAGAAAACAGGTAATTCGATTTTTCGCCTCCTCCGCTAACCGAAAGATTGTGATCGTGCGTTGGAGCTTTTTTAAACATCTCATGAAACCAATCGGTACCTTCCTTATTCACTTTCTGAATAATATAATTTTTCCCCTGGTTTGGAGACTCCCAAAGATATAAGGAAGGATCGACCAAAGGATCTCCCTCCATGGCAACTCCCGCTCCTTTAGGACCTCTGTAATAGTAATCGGGCAATCCTTTCGCAAATACAGTATTTCCTGGGAAAGCAATATTATATACTTGCATATATTCCTGAGAATTACACAAATTAAGCGGATTACCCGGCACAGGGTATTTCATACTATAAGAGCCATCGTATTCGACAACAAGGCCTCCTTTGGTACCTTTTTTAGTTGTCACCAGTATTACTCCATTTGCACCTCTTACTCCGTATATCGCAGCAGAACCTGCATCTTTCAGTACCTGAATAGATTCAATATCGGTTGCGCTGATATTGTTAAGACTCTGTTCAACTCCGTCTACAATAACCAATGGATCTGTATTACCGAAATTAGTCACGCCACGGATCATAATTTTACTTCCAGCGCCAGGCGCTCCCTGATTGATAACATTAACTCCGGCTGCCATGCCCTGAAGGGCAGATTCTGCTGAACGTACCGGCATCTGTGAAAGATCACCGGTGTTCACTACTGAAATTGAACCTGTTATGTCAGCCCTTCTTTTGGTACCATATCCTACAGCAACCACCTCTTCCAAACCGATGGTTTCCTGTTGCATAACCACCGTGAAGGAAGTCCTGCCCCTGACAGGCATTTCCAGGGTTTGCATCCCGATAAACGAAAATTGAAGGAACTCAGCGCTTTCAGGAATAGAAAGGGAAAAAGCACCATTGGCATCCGTAACGGTTCCGGTGGAAGTACCTTTCACCAGAACCGTCACACCCGGGAGCGGATTTCTGTTCTGATCGGTCACATTTCCGGTCACCTTGACCTGTTGTTGGCTTAGTGTCGACGAATTGTCAGTCCCATTGGCATACACACACATAATCCCTGTGAACCAGGTAAAACTAATCAAGAGGAATGTCAGCACATACGTTGATTTCCACTTTTTTAGTCGTGAATTTTTTGATTCTCTGCAATTTTTCATACTTTAGTCAGACATTTTTAATTTTAAATTATCGGAATATCATCAGGTAATGATGAGTGTTCCGAAACATGAAAAGGGAGATGTGCCACCATCTCTCTTTTTTATACGCAACCGGAAAACGATTGCCCAGTACAAGGAA
>CAZLDP010000178.1:0-5978 GCA_964558145.1 uncultured Prolixibacteraceae bacterium
AGATAGTAGATGGCTACCAACATCAGTATTCCGGCTGCTATCACCATCGCCAGGTATTTGAATTGGATTCTGCCAACGAACATCATGCTCAGAATCACCAGAAAAAGCAGGGCGGCAGTCGAGAAATTCGAAAGAGAGATCAGAGAGCAGATGATACCCGACACCAGCATGATTCTCCAGAAAGCCTTCTTTAGTCCTTCTTTGGAATCTTGTTCAATTGCCAGGATTTTTGCGGCGTACATGATCAGAGCCAGTTTGGCAAATTCTGCCGGCTGAAAGGAGAAGAATCCCAAATTCAGCGTTCTTCCCGTGGAATCGCCGGCCATACCGGCCATCTTAAGCCCCATTGCGAGTCCCAGCAACAGAATGCTGACAAGGACCGCTGCCTTTGAAAGGATGGAATAGAGCTTTACGGGTACGATTTTTATCATCAGCACAATAATTGCGAATCCCAGACTCAGGAAAACCATCTGGCGAACCAAAAAATGAAAGGTGTTCCCGCCTGCCTGCCTGAAGGCCAGGGCACCGGTCGCACTGTAAACAATCAGCAACGACAACATGGAAAGGAATAGCAGGACTGCCCAGATGATCTTATCCCCCCTGATGATATTTTTTGCACTTAATGCCATCTGACTATACCCTAAAGATTTCTGACCTCTTGTTTAAACTGATGCCCCCGGTCTTCGTAATTTTCAAACAGATCAAAACTTGCACAGGCAGGCGAAAGCAGAACGACATCACCGTTACGGGCCAGATAATAGGCCGATTTCACCGCCTCTGCCATACTGGTGGTATCAATGATATTATGAACCACTCCATCAAAAGCTTTGTGGATTTTGGAGTTGTCGACGCCCAGGCAGACGATGGCTTTGACCTTTTCACGAACCAGATCGTTGAGCATGCTGTAATCATTGCCTTTATCGACCCCGCCAGCAATCCAAACCACCTGGTTGTTCATGCTTTCAAGCGCATACCAGGTTGAATTGACATTGGTGGCCTTTGAATCGTTGATAAATTCAATGCCATGCACTTTCAGGAACCGTTCCAGCCGGTGCTCCACCCCCTGAAAATCGGTAAGGCTCTCCCTGATCCGTTCGTTGCGAATCTCCAATACCATCCCTGAAATGGCTGCTGCCATGGAATTGCAGACATTGTGCTTTCCTTGTAATGCTAAATCCAGAATTGACATGCTGAATTGGTTTTTATGAATATTAATGATAATCTGGTTGTGGTTGACCCCTGCTCCCTCTCCTTCTGCCGGGGAAAGGGAAAAAGGGATACATGTGGCCGGCAGTTGCCGCCGGCTCATCTCTTCCCTGATGATGGGATCATCGGCGAAGTAGATGAAATAGTCCCCACCGGTCTGATTCTGTGTAATCCTGAATTTGGAATCCACGTAATCCTGCATCCGGTACTGATACCGGTCAAGATGGTCGGGTGTGATGTTCATCAGGATTGCCACTTCTGCCCTGAATTCGTACATGCCGTCGAGCTGAAAGCTGCTCAGTTCAATGACATACCACGGGTAGTCTTCTTCGGCAACCTGCATCGCCATGCTTCTCCCCACATTTCCTGCAAGTCCGACATTCACTCCTGCCTTTTTTAACATGTGGTAAATCAACAGGGTAGTAGTGGTTTTTCCGTTGCTGCCAGTAATACAGATTTTTTTGGCAGAGGTATATCTTGCTGCAAATTCAATTTCTGAAATCACGGGTATCCCTTTTTCCCGGATGGCTGCCATGACCGGCGCTTTTTCAGGAATCCCGGGGCTTTTTATCACCAGGCCGGCATTCAGAATCAGTTCCGGTGAATGAACCCCTTCTTCATATCCGATCTGGCGCTTTTCGAGAAGTTGCCTGTACTTTTCCTTGATCGTGCCTGAATCGGACACGAAGACCCCGAATCCTTTCTTCAGGGCCAGTATGGCCGCACCCGTACCGCTCTCTCCTGCACCCAGTATGACCACTCTGTTGTTCATCTTATCTAACTTTCAGGGTTACAATCGTTACTACAGCCAGAATAATTCCGATGATCCAGAAACGGGTCACAAGCTTGGGTTCTGGAATCCCCTTCTTCTGAAAATGGTGATGGATAGGGCTCATCAGGAACACCCTACGCCCTTCGCCGTATTTTCGTTGGGTATATTTAAACCAGGATACCTGGATCACCACGCTCAGGTTCTCTACCAGGAATATTCCGCACAGAAGGGGGATAAGGATCTCTTTTCTGATGATTACAGAGAAAACGGCTAAAATCCCTCCCAGGGCAAGGCTTCCGGTATCGCCCATGAAGATCTGCGCGGGATAGGAGTTGTACCAGAGAAAACCCACTGTGGCCCCAACGAAGGCCCCGATAAAGACAGTAAGTTCCCCGAGGTTTGGAATATACATGATATTCAGATAATTGGCATAAATCACGTTTCCACTCACATAAGCTAAAATTCCAAGCGTCGCCCCGCTGATGGCGGAAGTCCCCGTCGCCAGTCCGTCAATCCCGTCGGTCAGATTTGCGGCATTCGACACGGCAACAATGATCAGAATAATGGCCACCGCATAAACCAGCCATTTCAGCCAGGAAGCATCTTTGCCGGCGAAACTGACCAGCCAGCCATAGTCAAACTCGTTTTTCTTGACAAAGGGAATGGTGGTTTTCGTCGATTTGACCTCATGTGTGGCAATCTGTACCCGTTGTTCGCCCGATTCAGGATCCACCACCAACTCCTTCTGTTCTTCCCCCGATTTTGAAGTCACCGGTTCCCTCACTACCACTTCGGAACTTAACAGCAAGGTGGAGACCACCATTAATCCAAGCATGATTTGTCCCATTATCTTAAACCTTCCGGCCAGCCCTTGTTTGTTTTTCCGGAATACTTTGATGTAATCGTCGGCGAACCCGATCAGGCCTAACCATGCGGTGGTGACCAGCATCAGGATGATGTACACATTGCTGATTTCAGCAAAGAGCAGGGTGGGGATGATGATTCCGGCAAGAATGATAATGCCCCCCATGGTGGGAGTCCCTTTTTTTTGCAACTGTCCCTCAAGCCCCAGATCCCTTACATCTTCCCCGATCTGTTTGGCCCGCATGAAGTTGATCAGTCTTTTCCCGTATACAATGGTGATGATCAATGAAAGGATGATCGATCCGGCCGTGCGGAAGGAGATATACTGCAGCATCCCGATTCCGGGGATCTGGTAATCTTTTAAAAGTTCGTAGAGATAGTACAACATAGTATATTCCTTCTTTTTTATGCAATTCCGAAAATTTCCCTGACAATTTCCTTGTCGTCGAAATGGTGTTTGATGCCGTTGATTTCCTGGTAATTCTCATGTCCTTTTCCGGCCACCAGGATGATATCGCCGGTTCGGGCCAGGCGGCAGGCAGTTTTGATGGCTTCCTTCCGGTTGGTAATGGAGAGTACCTTGTTTCGGTGCAGGTCGTCGATTCCTTTTTCCATCTCTCTGATGATCGATTCAGGATCTTCAGTGCGGGGATTGTCGGAGGTCAGGATGACCGTATCGCTGGCCATAATGGCTTCCCTTGCCATTTCGGGTCTTTTAGTCCGGTCGCGGTCGCCTCCTGCGCCCACCACAGTGATAACCTTCTGGTTTCCCGAGCGGATCTCGGCAATGGCAGCCAGTACATTTTTCAGTGCATCAGGAGTATGGGCATAATCGACGATGGCCATGATCCCGTCGTGACTCCTGACGGTGTCAAACCTGCCCTGCACGGAGGTCAACCCGCTGATGACCTCCAGCACTTCTTCCTTCTCCTGTTTGAGGAGAATGGCGACGGCATAAACCGCAAGCAGGTTCGATGCATTGAACCTCCCCACGAAATGGGTCCATATTTCTTTGCCGTCGAGATTCAGCAGCATGCCTTCAAAATGGTTTTCCATCACCTTGCAGCGAAAGCTAGCCATGTCGCGGGTGGAAAAGCTGTATATACGGGCTTTGCAGTTCTGAACCATCACCATCCCGTTTTTATCGTCGAGGTTGGTCAAGGCAAAGGCGTTGCTTCCTAATTGATCGAAGAATCCTTTCTTGGCTTTCAGGTATTCGGCGAAGCTTTTATGGTAATCAAGATGGTCGTGGGTCAGGTTGGTGAAAATCCCCCCGGTAAATTCAATTCCTGCCACACGCCGCTGTACCAAGGCATGGGAACTCACTTCCATGAAACAGTAGTCGCACCCTGCTTCAGCCATCCTTGATAAAAGATGCTGGATTTTCAGCGCATCGGGTGTGGTGTGGGTGGCAACTTCGGTATGGAATCCGTCGTAGGTGGATATGGTGGAGATCAATCCTGTTTTATATCCCAAACGGGTAAAAAGATTATACAACAAAGTGGCAATGCTCGTTTTTCCGTTGGTGCCGGTTACTCCGACCACCTTCACCATAGCGGAGGGATGGTTGTACCAGGCTGCGGCAAGCTGTCCTAATATCTCGTCGGCACGCGATACCTTTACGTAAAGTACATGGCTGTCGCACGCGGCAGGCAATTGTTCACAAACAACCACGGAAGCCCCTTTCCCGATGGCAGCAGGAATGAAAACATGCCCGTCGGTGTGACTTCCTGCCTGGGCTACAAAAATGAATCCGGGTTCGACCTTTCTTGAATCGAATGCAATACCCGATACCTCAGTGGCGGGGTTACCCACGATCTGCTCAATCCCCTGCGCAGGGGCTATTGCGTTCCATCGAATCTTCATTTATCCCATTGTTATTGTGATGGTTTGACCTTTTTTGAATTTGTCGCCGGGATGTAACGACTGGTGTTTCACCTTGCCAATTCCACTCAGCCTTACCTGAAGTCCTGATTTTTCAAGCAGGTAAACAGCGTCGCGGGCTCCCATCCCCCTTACGTCGGGGACTTTTTCTTCGTCCACAGGATTCTCCCGGAAGTGAATCCCTTGCTCCCCTTTAACGGCTATGGCAAGTGCGGTCTTGGGTTTCCTCCCTTCATAATCGAGGTCGAGTGAATTCATCACCCGCACCAGATCGCGCGTATACCCGTTCTTCACCTCAGGGATTTGCGGCGTCTCCGGCTCCTTCTCTTCCTCACGGAACTGTTGGTGGATGGCATAGACTTTTTCGGCAACTTCTTTGAAAACAGGGCCGGCTACTGCACCCCCATAATAAGCCCCCTGAGGTTTGTTAATCGTGACAATCATCGAAAATTCGGGATCATCGGCGGGGAAATAGCCCACGAAGGAAGCCAGGTAAAGCCCTTTTCGATATCCCCCCCCTCCTGACGAAATTTGCGCCGTACCGGTTTTACCCGCAATCCTGACGATTTTACTCTGGATCATCTTTCCCGTTCCATTATCGCAAACACCTTCCAGCATGCCTTGCGCTTTTTTAATGGTTGAACGGGAGGATATGGAATGCTTCAGCGTTTCAGGTCCATACCGTTCCACCACGTCTCCCTTGTTGATGATCTCCCTGATCAGGTAAGGCTTTACCATCTTTCCGTCGTTGGCCACTGCGTTGTAGAAGGCCAGCATTTGCAGAGGGGTCATTTTACTCTCATATCCGTACGACATCCAGGCCAGGGTGGTCCCCCACCAGTCCTTGTCGCCGGGGTATTTGAAGAAAGGAACCCCTTCCCCCTGCAATTCCAAATCCAATGGTTTGGTGATTCCCATCTCATGCAGTTCGTCGACAAATTTGGCGGGATTTTCATCGTAACAGGAAGTGATGATTTTAGCAACTCCTACGTTTGACGATTTTTCGAAAATTTGTTTGACCGTCATGGGCCCATGACTGCCGCGTCCGTAGTCGCTGTCGTAAATGGTCCGGTCGCTGTATTTCCATGATCCGTTGCCTGTGTCAAAAACCTGGCTGGTATCGATCAATCCGTGCTCAAGAGCCACCATCAGGGAGATCAGCTTGAAGGTGGAGCCGGGTTCATAGCAACCGGCATGGCCCAAGGCATAGTTATACACCTCTTCATACCTGCCCGGAGCCACCCTTCCCAGG
>CAZLDP010000179.1:0-5970 GCA_964558145.1 uncultured Prolixibacteraceae bacterium
GTGTAGGTTTGAAGTTTATAAATATGTTCGATCGGGTGAAGAACAAGTCAGTAACGGAAATCCGGAGTTTCGGGAAGGCATTGAGCCGGATGGTCATGCCCAACATAGGCGCTTTCATTGCATGGGGGTTGATCACTGCATTGTTCATACCTGCGGGGTGGATTCCTGATGAACGGTTGGCGCGAATGGTCGATCCGTTGCTGCGTTACCTGTTGCCTCTGCTGATCGCCTTTACGGGAGGGAAGAATGTAGGTGGGGAGCGGGGTGGAATCATGGCTGCCATTGCCACCATGGGGGTTATTGTGGGAAGCGACATTCCCATGTTCCTGGGAGCCATGATCATGGGTCCTTTTGCCGGGTGGCTCATCAAAAAAGTTGACCGGCTACTTGAAAACAAAATCCCGGCCGGCTTTGAAATGCTGGTGAACAATTTCTCCATCGGTATACTGGGGATGGGGTGCGCGCTCTTCGGTTTTTTTGCCATTGGCCCGGTGGTCTCCCTGCTGACCGGGTTCCTGAGTAGCGCGGTCGCTTTGGTTATGGACAAGGGTATCCTCCCCCTGGTCTCCCTGTTTATTGAACCCGGGAAGATCCTTTTTCTCAACAACGCGATCAACCACGGCATCCTGACCCCCCTGGGCATTGAGCAGGTGAAGGAGAATGGCTTATCCATCATGTTTCTTCTTGAGGCAAACCCCGGATCAGGACTCGGGGTACTGGCAGCTTCCTGGCTTTTTGCCAAAGGAACCATGAAACAGACTGCTCCGGGGGCCATTATCATCCATTTTTTCGGAGGAATCCATGAAATCTATTTCCCCTATATCCTTGCCCGGCCGGTTTTGATTGCTGCACCGATCCTGGGCTCCGCCTCGGCAATAGCCCTGCTTTCCCTCTTCGATGGCGGAATCGCGGCTCCCGCGTCACCGGGAAGTATCATTGCGGTGATGGCCATGGCCCCCCGCGGCCAACACCTGACCGTACTCCTTGCCGTTTTCGTGGCTGCCCTGGTCTCTTTCCTGGTAGCGGCCCCCCTCATCAGGAAACAACAAGGGAAAGAAACCACAATTCCCCTGCCGAATACGCCGGAACCTTCCAACATAAATAAAAATGATGTTTCCAGGATCGTCTTCGCCTGCGATGCCGGGATGGGATCGAGCGCTCTCGGCGCCACACGTTTCAGAAAACGGCTTTCCAAACTGGGCGTCCATATCCCCGTCGACCATTGCCCTGTCGATGAGATCCCCGCGGATGCCGATCTGGTCGTTTGCCAGGCCATCTTCGGGCAAAGGGCTGCCCGGTCAGCCCCAGGTGCCGAACTGGTACTAATCAACGACTTCTTAGAAAGCCCGGCATTAGACGAGTTGGTCGACCGGCTTGCCCACGCAACCGCTCCGGTCGAAACGCCTTTAGATGACAACACCCAGGCTCCCAGCGGGATTCCGGGAGAGGGAATACTATGCCCCGATATTATCCTCACCGGACTTGCAGACCATTCCCGCGAAGAAGCGATTGCATTGGCTGGCCGGATCCTGGAAAAGGGAGGTTATGTGCTGCCTGGTTACGACCGGTTTATGTTAGAGAGGGAAATAAGCACCAGTACCTATATCGGATTGGGTATCGCCATTCCCCATGGCACACAGGAAGCCATGAGCCGGATCATCAGAACCGGGCTGGTTGTGCTGCAATACCCGCAGGGAATTCGCTTCGGAGAGGAAATGGCATTCCTGGTCATCGGAATTGCCGCTAAGGGAGACGAGCATATGGAGGTCCTTTCCGCGGTGGCCACGGCGCTCGACAATCCGGATTTATTGGAAGAACTCTATACAACAACCGACAAGCAAAGAATTTACAGCGCGCTCAGTTCCGCGATTAACAATAACTGAACAGATCATCATGGTTTCAGAAATAATAACGATCAAAGCAAAAACAGGGCTTCATGCCCGGCCCGCTTCCCAACTGGTTGCCCTTATGAAAGGAACCTCCAGTACCTTTGTCATCCGTTCCGGCTCGAAGAGCGCCCGTGGAAACAGCATCATCGGCATCCTCGCTTTGGGTCTGAAATACGGAAGCGAAGCCGTGATTGAAGCCACAGGCGAAGATGAAAATGAAGCGCTGCAGAGTGTGATCCGGTTTATGGATGCCCTCTCAGAATGATGGCGTCGATGTATAGAAAACCATTAATTTGTTAAAACTTCTACGATGAAAATTCAAAGACTTGTCACGATGGCGCTGCTTACCAGCATTCTCTTTTCTGCCGGCCCGCTGCAGGCAGGGGCAGAGAAACTTCACAAAGTGAAGGTCAAAAATATGCGGCAATTGCAGGAATATTTCAGGTACGACCAAAAGAAGCCGGTCATCATCAGTGGTCACCGGGGGGGTATGATGCCGGGCTACCCTGAAAATTGCATCGAATCGTGTGAAAAAACCCTCACGCTGATGCCCTCCTTCTTTGAAATCGATCCGAGGCTTACCAAAGACAGCGTGATCGTGCTCATGCATGACGATACCATCGACCGGACCACCAACGGGAAAGGCAAGGTTTCGGATTTTACACTGGAAGAACTCAGACAGTTTTACCTGAAAGACCGGGAGGGGAAGGTAACCCCTTACCGGATTCCCACCCTGGAGGAAATGATGGAATGGGGCCAGGGGAAAACCGTGTTCAATTTCGACAATAAAAAGGTTCCCTGGGAGATCTATTCCAAGATGCTGAACGAGAAGAAATGGCCCAATATCATCCTGAGCGTCAGGTCGCTTGAGGAGGCGCTTTTCTATTTTGAAAGAAACGACCAGGTGATGTTCTGCGTGG
Organism: uncultured Prolixibacteraceae bacterium; assembly: GCA_964558145.1. Taxonomy (GTDB): domain Bacteria; phylum Bacteroidota; class Bacteroidia; order Bacteroidales; family Prolixibacteraceae; genus UBA1413. The sequence continues at coordinate 2,810 of CAZLDP010000179.1, forward strand.
CCATATTCAACATGGATGACTACAACAGTTATAAAAATTCAGGGATTCCGTGGAACAGGATTATGGCCTACGTGGGCTATTCTATGAAGCCCGAACAGGAAGAAGTGTACCGTTTGCTGCGTTCACACGGGGTGATGTGCATGATCGCTGTCGCTCCGACTTCAGACAAGGTGAAGCCGGAAGAGGCCCGAAAGGAGGCCTACCGGAAGGAATTGGCTTCGGATCCGGACATCATCGAGACCGATTATCCCTCTGCATTTAAAGAGTTGGTGAATCCGGTCCGTAAACAGGGTAATTTGTTTCAAGGCGCAGGGAAAACCGGCAGAAACTAACCATCCACTATGCGAAAAATCACCGTCAACCAGTCCGGATCCGGAGGAATTGTCATGGCAGAGGCTTTCGTGGTGCAGAGGCTTTCTGCGGAGGCTTCGTTCCGGCATATCGGTGAACCCGAAACAGGTACGGAAGAGGAGAGGTTTGCCGGGGCATTGAAACAGGTTGCGGATCAAACTGAAATTCTGGCTGCTTCAAATCCCCTTTTTAAAGCCCATCTCGATATCATGCACGATGACATGCTTACTGATCTGGTCGTGTCCAAAATCAAAGGGGATCGTAAAAATGCGGAGTGGTCGCTGAAAGAGGCGGAAGAGGAGTTATGCTCCCTGTTCGGCGAAATTGAAGATGAATACCTCAGGGAGCGGGCTGCGGACATCAAAGATGTGACCGGGCGTATTATGGATGCCCTGCAGGGTGTTTCCGGCAATCCGTTTGCAGCGATCAGCAGGGAAGTGATCGTCGTGGCCGATGAGTTGTTCCCTTCCGATGTTGCCTGCATGGATTTTTCGCTGGTTCGCGGATGGATCACCCGGTACGGAGGATCCACAAGCCATGTTTCCATTATGGCCAGGAACAAGGGAATTCCCTTTCTGACCGGGGTGGGAGAGCTCCTTGACCTTTTGACCCATGGCAGCCAATTGATATTGGCGCCGGAAAAGGGAGAAATCCTCCTCGATCCGGATGAGGCCACCATAGAGAAATACCGTGAAATGGCAACTGCTGAAAGCAGGAAGAAAATGGGGGCGCATACCCTGCGAAATCAGGAAGCCATCACGGCTGACGGATTTCCCATCGATGTGTGGGCCAATGCTTCCGGAGTGGAAGAGATCGCCTTAGCCCTGGAAAACGGGGCCGGAGGGATTGGCCTGTACCGGAGCGAATTCCTGTTCATGAAAAGCCAGGGAGGTTTTCCCGGTGAAGAAACCCAGTTTTTGGAATACAAAAGAGCTGCCGAATTGTGCGGATCTCTACCATTGATTATCAGGACATTGGATATTGGTGGCGATAAAAACCTCCCCTATTACAGGATGGATCCTGAAAGCAATCCATTTCTGGGATTCAGAGCTATCCGGATTTCTCTTTCGGAAAGAGAGAATTTCAAAATCCAGCTTCGGGCGTTGCTCCGGGCGAGTGTTTTCGGCAACCTGAAAATCATGTTCCCCATGATCATTTCGATGGAAGAGTGGGAAGCAGCCAAAGCCCTGGTGGAAGTGTGCAAGGAGGAGTTGCGGCTGGAGGGAATTGCTTTCAACGACCATATCGGGGTAGGAGTCATGGTTGAAACCCCCGCTGCGGTGATGATGGCGGGTGAGCTGGCTGCAAGGGCTGACTTCCTGAGCATTGGAACCAACGACCTGACCCAGTACATGCTCGCGGTCGACCGGCTCAATCCCCGGGTGGGCCACCTGTACGATCCCCTGCACCCGGCAGTGATCCGGAGCATCCGTACCGTGGTTGAAGCAGCCGCCTTTCATCATACTCCCGCGGGGATCTGTGGCGAATTGGCCGGAAACAGGGAAGCCCTGAAACTCCTGCTGGGCTTAGGTCTGTCCGAACTCAGCGTTTCCCCGACCCTTGTTCCCGAAATCAAATGCCAGGTTCGGGCAACCGACCTGCGAGAAGCCAGAAAAATTACATTTGAAAGCCAATAAAAATGAAAAGAATTGAAAAACTGTTGATTTTCGGGTTTTTAACCTTTCTGATGGTTTGTCAGATGGGAAACTGGCCGATAAATTGACCTATGACGGACTTCATCTCACCCTTGAAGGATAAAAATTATGGAGAGAAATATTGTATAACAACGGAGCATTAAAACGGAGGTTAAAATCAAAATGATGGTAAAATTGAATCGGTTTTTCAGCATCCTGAAACCTGCCCCTGACAAAGAGATAACCCTTACCGATGAAAAGGAATTAAACGAGCAATACCGGTATTGGCGAAAGAGGATCATGTATACCACTATCGTCGGTTATGCTCTTTTCTACTTTGTACGTAAGAATCTGTCGGTGGCTATGCCGGCTATCGAAGCCGACCTGGGCATTTCAAAAGTTGATCTGGGATTGTTCCTGACCATGCACGGAGTCTTATATGGGGTCTCCAAGTTTCTGAACGGGTTCCTGGGTGACCAGACCAATCCCCGCTATTTCATGGCATTTGGTCTGTTCATGTCGGCCCTGATGAGTGTGTTCTTCGGGTTGAGCAGCGGCGCACTGGCTTTTGGCATCATCTGGCTGCTGAACGGTTGGTTCCAGGGAATGGGATTTCCCCCATGCGCCAACGCCATTACCAATTGGTTTTCGCCCGGAGAGAGAGGATTTAAATTTGCCTTGTGGAATTCAAGCCATTCCATAGGAGCCGGACTGGTTCTGATTCTGAACAGCTTCCTGGTGGTTTACGACTGGAGGCTCTGCTTCTTTGTGCCGGCACTCCTGGCTTTCATGGGCGCTTTCTTCATCCTGAACCGGTTGAGGGACCGGCCTCAATCACTGGGTCTGCCTCCCGTTGAAACTTTCAAAGGGGAAGTACCTGAATCGGAAAAACCCGACCAGGACCTCGACTTTAAAAAGTTCATCCGGAAAAAAGTCTTCGGCAATCCCATCATCTGGGTCCTTTGCCTGGCAACCTTCTCCCTTTATGTCATCCGGTATGCCATGTTAGATTGGGGACCTACCTTCCTCACCGAGATGAAAGGCATTGAACTGAAAAAAGCCGGCTGGCTGGTGGCGGCCTATGAGGTAGCAGGAATTCTGGGCATGCTCTCCAGTGGCTGGATGATGGATCATATTTTCAAAGGCCGCGGAGGTCGAGCTGCCGTGATCTATATG
>CAZLDP010000180.1:0-5923 GCA_964558145.1 uncultured Prolixibacteraceae bacterium
GGAGGTTTACTTTGCCAGGGAGGATAGTTTGGTCCAGCCGCTGAGCCAGTCGCTCTCTCCGAAGGCGCCCCTGAAATCGGTGATCTGGAACCATAAAGAGGGGGGAGAGGTAAGTGCTCCCCTGATTTTTACGGCAGGTTTGAACCTGAAATTTCCGGGATCAATGAGAGGGTCGTCGATAAGGTTTCCGGAGGATGAAAAAACATTGCTCCACTGAAATTGTTCCGTGGGGGTAAAAAATCCGGATAGGGTAAAAATACCTCCGGGGGTATTGCCGGCCACATTGTGGAAGTGGTTGTTGGTGACGGAGAGGTTTCCGCTGGTCCATTGGCTGAAGGAGTCGTTAGAGAGGTTGGTAGCCTCAAGGGAGATGCCATTGAGTTTGTTCACGAAAAGGGAGTTGGAGATATGTCCGCCCGCATTCCGGCTAAATTCAGCGCAATATCCGGCACCCTTGGCGCCGTTGCCGACGAAGGTGGCGTTGAGGATCCAGGGGTGGGGGAAGAGGAGGCTTCCCGAGAGGGTTCCTCCGGTGATTTCCAGGAGGTTGCTTCCGGTAAAGTTTTCTTGGACGCCCAGCCAGAACTGACCGAATCCCGACCACCCCAGGTCGATGTCGAAGGCGTCGTCGCCACAGCCCCACACGGCGACATGGCGGAGGTTGACGTTGCCCCCGAAGATCTCCACTCCGTCGTCGGCATTGCTGAAAACCTCGACATAGTCTATTTCGGTGGCTTTTCCAACGCCTGCCAAGGTCAGGCCATTGATTTCATTGCCATCGCCTATATGGGTTCCCCCGTGCCGGATGGAGACATATCTGAGGACACCGGAGTTGCTGTCGGGGTTGTTGCCTCCGAAATAAGCCCGGGGTTCCGCGGGGGGAATTCCCTCGATATAGCCTTCGTTCCCGGGGGTGTTTACAGGAGCGTTGCCCAGGAGGATGAGGCCGCCCCATAGCCCTTTGCTGCCCTCGGGAAGGGCATCCTCCAGGTTGTCTTTTTCGGCGGTGAAGATGATGGGTTCTGCGGGAGTTCCGCGGGCGATGATTTTGCCGCCGCGGGCTACAATCAGGGCCGAAGCATTTTCACCCTGCCCTTCCCTGAAACGGATCACTGTCCCCGCCTCGATGGTGAGCACCTGTCCGTCATTGACAAATACCAGTCCCTCGAGGAGATAGTTGTTGCCCTTCTTCCAGGTGACGGTACCGGTTCCCTCTCCCATATCCCTGAAAACGGGATGCTCCTCTTCTGCAATGAAGTCGCTTTTCCGGCAGGAGGACCAAAGGAAGGGAAACAGAGCATAAATAAGGAGGGCGGTCAAAAAAGAGGTTGTTACGCGGAGTTTCATAGGTGTCTGGCTATTTGGTCAAATGTTCCTTATATAATTTTCTGACGGAGATCGATTGTTCTTTTTGGTCTGCAAAAGTCACCGGAAGTGAAGTGGTATCACGATTAAAGGGGCTCATGGAGATGGTGTTATAAGCTGATTTCCATGTTGAGGTAGAGGAATGCACGGGTGTCGAGGTTGGCGGCCCAGGGGACCCAGTCCTGGTAACTCAGGGCAATCTTCAACGGTTTCACGGGAGCAAACTGGATGCCGCCCACCAGGGCGGAGCCGTCGTCGGCCAGGTGCCACGGGTGCGTTTGTCCGTCCGGGATGTTGGAGTGGAGCTGGTCGTAGCGGGCAAAGAGCTGGGTGCGTGTCCCCAGGTTGTATTTGCCATACGCCGACCATCCAAAGAGATGGTGGTCACGGGTGAGAGCGTAGTTGTGCTGGTAGTTGTACTCGAAGGTGAGATTCACCTTCTTCAGAAAAGTGACAGAGGTGACGGCCGCCCAACTGATCTGGGCTTCCCCGTTTTTCATATAGTCGGCATACACCCTGCTAATCCAGGATTCGTGGCGGCCGAAGGTAAGACCTGCCCCATATTTGAAGGAGTCGTCCATCTGGAAGCGGGTAAATCCCTCGCCGTTCATCATGGTAATGTCGGCGGTGAGCAGGGGGGTGAAATGGTAAACCACCTGGAAACCCAGGTCGGCGGAGGGGCCCATCTTGAACTCATCGGCAAAGGCTTTCCGCAAGTACCGTCTTTCCCAGAGCTGCTCCTGGAGTTTGTAATGGAGCGTGCCGATGAGTCCGAACTGCATTTCCAGATTCTCCTTTTCATATGCCACATAGGCATATTTAAAATAGGCATAACGGCGCAGCTTAGAAAAGGGGGAAACATCATCGGGACTGCCAATGTCGAGGGTGATGCGGCTGCTGATTTCAGGAGTCAGGAGGCGTTCGTATCCCAGGTAAACCCGTATAATCTCAAAGGCGACGTCACTCTTTGAAGCTGCAGTGATTCCGTTGTGAAAATTGGAATAGATGACCCCCGTCACTTTCCCGGCAGGTTGGAAGACCTCCGCCTCCTGGGCCCCGGAGGGCCTTGTGAAAAGTCCCGGCAGAAAAAGAAGGGCACATAAAACAGCTCTTACCTGCATGGCATTTAATTCTATAAGATTCTCAACTTCTCTGAAATCGATCTTCCTCCGCCGGACCGGCAGGTTTTTCAACAGCGGGTAAATGTTTCCGGTGGTGGATATTATAAACAACAGAGCGCAAAATAAGGTTTTTTTGGGATCTTCCGGCGCCCACGCTTTTTTTCATGATGGCCGTTGTTCTCTTTTCCCTGCCGGAAAAACCTCATTTGTGCAGGATCCGGGGGAAAATGGTCTGTCTCGCGGGCAAACGGGCCGCCGGATACTTGACTTTGGCTTTTTATTTTCGTAACATTGATGTAACATTTCTGTCACAGGACGGTAGTAAGTTTGTAACCTGAAGTTTAAGGTTCTACAGATCTTTCCGGTCATGGTTTGGGCGGATGACATCGCCGCTGGCCGGCAAACCGCCAGCTTAAAAGTCAGCATTATGGAAGGGAAATTCAGAATTCTGGTTGCCGAAGATGAGGAGGATTTGTGCGAGATTGTGCAGTTCAACCTGGAGAGTGAGGGGTACACTGTGGATGCGGTCCACTCTGCCGAGGAGGCCTTGAAAAAGGATCTGACGGTTTATGATCTGTTGTTGTTCGATGTGATGATGGGGAAGATGTCGGGGTTCGGGCTGGCGCAGAAAGTTCGCCGGGAGATGGGCCTGGAGACACCAGTGATCTTCCTGACCGCCAGAAATAGCGAAAACGACCTGCTGACGGGCTTCAACATAGGCGCCGATGATTATATTACAAAGCCATTCTCGGTCAGGGAGTTGCTGGCGCGGGTCAGGACGGTACTGAAGCGAACCGGCCGGAAGGCGTCTCTTGCGGAAGAGATCCTCCAACCCGTGGGGGAGATACATCTGGACCATGAGGGCAAGCGGGTGGTCATGGGTAATGTGAAAGTGGAACTCACCCGTAAGGAGTATGAGATTTTTGCCCTGCTGGTGCGCCATAAAGGGAGGATTTTTTCGCGCGAAGAGATCCTGGGGCGGATCTGGGAGGACGATGTGATCGTAACAGATCGCACGGTGGATGTGAACATTGCCCGGCTCAGGAAGAAACTGGGACCCTTCAGCCACTATCTCCGGAATAAACCCGGCTATGGTTATTTTGTGGAAGTTGCAGGATAACCGGATAACTGTTTTATGAAACCGGATTATGAACGCGTTGCTTTTTCATGGTTGCAAGATGTCGATTGGTAATCCTTTTCGGTCGACGCATGAGAATTGCAGTGAACGATTTATAGTATTCTGATAATATTCCGGATTGCATGGGCTTAGGACAGCGCAGTATAAAGACCAGGTTATTTCTCTATTATTTTCTGCTGTTCGCGGTTTTCACCGTGTCGGTGGTTCTTTTCCAGGAGAACCGTGAGCGCAGATTCAAGATTGCAAGTTTGGAAAGCCGCCTGAAGGAGTATACCGAGGTGGTGGAGCGTTACATCTGGGGTTATCAGCTTGACAGGACTTCCGGTTACCGTTCCCTGGACAGTCTGCAGGTTGTTATCCCTCCGGAGGAGATCCGGATCACCCTCATATCGCATGGAGGCGAAGTGCTTTATGACAATCTGATCCGGGATTACGAGAGCATGGAAAACCATCTGGATCGCAGGGAGGTAGCTCTGGCCTTGGAGAGAGGAGAAGGTTACCATATCAGGGAATCGGTCTCGACGCGGACCGCCTTCTTTTATTACGCCCGCCTGTCGGGGAATCTGGTGATCCGTTCGGCGGTGGTGTACAATCGCGAGATTAAAAACTTCCTCAGGGGGGACCCCCTGTTTCTGCTCTCTTTTCTGGTGGTGTTTCTGGTTTTCGGGGTATTCCTTTGGATCATCGCCAACCGGCTGGGCGACTCGGTGTCCAAGCTGAGAAATTTTGTGATGAGGGTGAGCCGCGATGAGGAGAATTTCGCCGACCTCAGTTTTTCAAATGACGAACTGGGAAGTATCGGCCAGGAGGTTACCCGGCTCTACGACCAGATCAGGAAAGCCAAGCGTGACCTCAACCTCGAACAGGAAAAACTGATCAGCCACCTTTTTGTCCTGAAAGAGGGGGTGGCCTTCTTTTCGGCCGACAAAAAGGCGATCCTCTCCAACAACCATTTCATGACCTATTCCAATGTGATTTCAGGCGATCTCTCTCTTTCTCCGGAAGAGATCTTTGGCAAGTCCTCTTTTTCTGAGATCACTGCCTTCATAGAAAATGTCCTTTCCACGGATCTTCATTTTACAGGGAATGAGTTTCCCAGCAGGGAGTTTACCCTTTCGCAGGATGGGCGTCATTACCAGGTACAGTGCATTTTTTTTCAGGACCGCAGTTTTGAGATCTTGATCATCGACAATACCCAGATGGTCAAGCGGAGTATCATGAAGCAGCAACTGACCTCCAATATCGCCCATGAGCTGAAGACCCCCATCGCCTCGGCAAAGGGTTACCTGGAGACGGTGTTAAACAATCCCGGATTAGAGAGGGAACGGGTCAGGTATTTTGTGGACAAGGCATTCCTGCAGACTGAGCGGTTATCGTTGCTGGTCAGCGACATTGCCCTGCTCAACAAGATTGAGGAGTCGTCGGACCTCTATCCCCGTGAGCCGGTAAGGGTGGTTGCGTTAGTGGGAGAGGTGGCCGAAAGCCTGAGAGATGCTCTGCGTTCAAAACGAATCATCCTGGAAATCAAAATTGAAGAGAAGGTGGTGGTGAATGCCAATCCTTCCCTGGTCTTCTCTGTTTTCAGAAACCTGCTTGAGAATTCGGTGAATTATGGTGGCGAGGGGATTACGGTAACCATTGCCTGCTATCTCGAGGAAGGTGGTTTTTACCATATCTCCTTTGCCGACAACGGCGCCGGTGTGGAGGAGGAACACCTGTCACGCCTTTTTGAACGGTTTTACCGGGTTGACACTGGCCGGTCACGCAAGATGGGGGGTACCGGACTGGGCCTGGCCATCGTGAAAAATGCCATTCTTAGTTTAAGGGGGGAAATCTCGGCTCGCAAAAGGCAGGGAGGGGGACTTGAGTTTCTGTTCACGCTACCGAAATGAAAAATCATAGTGTAAAATCTATTTTAACAGGGTTATTTTCAGGATTTTCCGGGTTTCGGGGGTAACACGGAAGCGGTGGTCGATACGGGAGCCGATGATCCACACCACTTTGTTGCCGCTATAGAGGATCCAGGTCTCTTCTTTTTCGGGGAGCGAAAATTTCTCATCGGTGAAGTAGTCGCTGATTTTCTTGAATCCGCTCATTCCCAAAGGCTGAAAGTATTCTCCGGGCTTCCATTTGCGGATAATCAGTGGAAAATCGAGGTTTCCGCCGTCAAGGCAGGCTACAGCCGGGTCGCGGATGATGGTGAACCCTTTGGCAGGAAGAAGCTCCATTTGCAGATGGAGGGGGTCCCTGATTTCCAGGTCTTCCTCTTCAATATAAAAAAGTTGTTCAGTTTCGCCGG
>CAZLDP010000181.1:0-5910 GCA_964558145.1 uncultured Prolixibacteraceae bacterium
GGTACCCTTTAATTAGCCTGACGGTTTTTCCGGGTTCACCGGAAAAACTACGGTAAAGGTCTATGATTGCATGGCTTGAGAAGGCTTTGCCCGATCTGCTTTATATCTTTTTCCGGAATATAACACCCTAGGTGTCATTGAGGAACTCCACCTTGATTGCATACGCCGGATAACCTGACCACATTCCGCCGAAGTAAATTGATCGCCCTTGACCGGAGTTAATCCTCTGATAATAAACCAATATTAGAATGTTAAAATTCCCGGCCCAATGTGGTCAAGGCTTCCGGCTTTTACAAGGTTGACCTTCTTTCGTGGTATGAGATCAAAAATCGATGATCCGGGATACGCAAATTGCATAAAGTTAAATTGAAAAAATACTCGTATGAAATATAAATTTTTACCCCTTATAGCCGGAATGCTTTTAGTTGCTTTTGTTTGCAACGGACATGTTGCGAACAAGAACAGGTCTGTTCGTAACGCTGCCGTGCCGACATTCGCGGGGAAACGGGTCGCACTGTGGCCCGAAGGGAAGATACCTGATTTTCAGACTCATCAGATTGCGGCAACTTCCGAGGAAATGAAAGAGCCGGGATTCAAGGCGTCGGAACACACGATGCCGTACCTTGACTGGTACGAGGCGCCGACGGAGAAGAATGGCGGTTGCATGTTGCTCATTTCCGGAGGAGGATACCAGGGCTGCGTTGACGGGATGTGGATAAATCGGGTCGCAAAGAAGTTTACCGAACTCGGTTTTGTCTGCGTGAGCCTCACCTACCGAACCCCGCGTCCGCAGGGACTGCCGATCTATCAAAGCGCATGGGAGGACGGACAACGTGCTGTTCGCCTCGTTCGCGCCGATGCGCAGAAGCGAGGATTCGATCCGGAAAAGATTGGTGCGTTGGGGTTTTCTGCAGGTTCTCACCTGACAGTTCTGCTTGCGACAAGTGCGCTTACGCCTGCCTATACGCCGGTTGATGCGCTCGACCAAACTCCGTGCCACCTCAACTGGGCGATTCCGATTTACACTGCCTATGCGCTCACGGACGGACTGACAGGTCCTAACACGCGCGATGGCGACGCGATTGACGTGAAGCTCTCGGACGTGTTTAAGTTTGACGAGAAAACGTGTCCAATGGCGCTCTTCCATGGCGGCGATGACATCTATTCGCCGAACGGTTCCACGCAGATCTACCGCCAACTTCGCAGGATGAAAATTCCGGCAGAAATCCATCTCTTCGCAGATCGTGGACACGGTTTCATGGGCGACATGAACAAAGGCGAGGAGGGCACGGCCTACGACCACTGGTTCGATCGCATCGCCGAGTTTATCCGCCAGATGAATTTCGACGGGCGCCTCGGTGAGGAAGTTGATTTGATGACCCGCTATCCGAACGACGAAGCGCGCGGGTATTACAGCAAAGAACCGGTATGGCCGGAAGGAAGGACACCGGATGTGCAGGCGAACCAATGCCAGCCGTATATCGAGTGGCATATCCCGAAGGAACTTAAAACGAAGGCAATACAAATCATTTACTCGGGTGGCGGTTATAAGGACAACGACCCTGACGGGTTCGAGGTAGCGCCGGCGCGGCGTTACCTGAATGAAAAAGGCATGACAGTCGTGACGCTGAAATACCGTACCCCGCGCCCCCTGGACGGGCTTGCCAAACACACGACGGCATGGCAGGACTTGCAACGTGCTATCCGGATTGTTCGCAGCGAGGCAGCAGCAAAGGAACTTGATCCTGATCGCATCGGCATCATGGGTTCTTCGGCAGGCGGACATCTGACGCTCATGGGAGCAACAAGTTCGCGGCACCGCTCGTATTGGCCGATAAATGACCTTGACAAGATCCCCTGTAACGTGCAGTGGGCAGTGGCAATCTATCCCGCTTATGCGCTGGCAGATGCTGCGGGAAGTCCGGACGGGAAAGACGGCAACGAAGATGACGTACGGCTTGCCCCTGAGTTCGCGTTCGACACCGCGACTTGTCCAGTTCTGTTCATCCACGGTGACGCGGATAAATGGGCAGCGATGAACTCGGTGAAATGCTGGGAACAACTCCGCCGTATGGGAATTCAGTCCGATCTGCATACCCTTGTCACACGTCCCCACTGCTTCCAGCGAAAGGCCGCCCCGGGCACGGGCAGTTACACATGGCTGGGGCGCATTTGGGAATTTATGAACCACAAGGGGTTCAACAAGTAAAAAAGGGCGTTCAGTCAAAGTTAAGTAATATAGAACTATGAACAAAAATGGACATATCATGAAGAAACTGATGATGCTTATCGCCAGCATGGCGATTGTTCTGGGATGCAGTACGCTCTACAACATGCCGAAGGGTTCGGGAACGACGTTCGCGAAGGATGCGCTCGCGCCTTTCATTGAAAGCGGACAGCTTCCAGGTGCGATTAACGTCTTTTACAAGGACGGCTTGGAGGAAATTGCCTGCGTTGGTTATGCCGACGTCGCAGCGAAGCGTCCGATCACGATGAACGATGTCTATATGCAGTGCTCGCAAACCAAGGGCTTCTGCGGCGTAACCATCGCCATTCTCATAGAGGAAGGCAAGATCGCGCTCGACGATTCCGTTTCGAAATATCTGCCGGAATTCAGGGAACTCTGGGTACACAAATCCACCACGGACAGCGTGAAGACTCTTGTCAAGGCGAAGAATGCGCTTACCATCCGCATGGTCATGAACCACACCGGCGGTTTCCCGTTCGAGATTAGCGCAAAGCAGGGCAACATCAAGGGTGGCGGATGGTCTGGCGGCGCGCCGCTTCGGCAGACGGCAGCCATCGCGGCGGCGTGTCCGCTGCTTTTCGAACCTGGCACGAAAGAACAGTATTCCAATACCGGCATCGATATCGGTGCGGCCATCGTGGAGGTGGTGACCGGCATGCGCTGGGAAGAGTTCCTCAAGGCGCGTGTTCTCGATCCGCTCGGCATGACATCCAGCTCGTTCTGGCCGACAGACAAGCAGCTTAGGACGCAGGTGGAGATGTACGACTGCGTGAAGGATGCGCCCGCGAAGTACCGCTGGCAGAACGACATGCAGCAGCGGCCCTACAACGATGCCCATGTTTTCGCATCGGCGGGCGCGGGGCTCTGGACGACCGCGAAAGACCAGCTCAAATTCTACAAGATGCTCATGAACCTTGGCCTGGGCGAGAATGGCGTGAGGATCCTTAAGGAGGAGACCGTCAAGGAACTGTTAGCAAAATCAACGCGCCCGAAAGGGATGGGCGGTTATTCGCTCGGACTCTCCGCACCGGAAGAAGATACGGAGGATGCCTGGTTCGGACATGGCGGCGCATGGGGCACGAACTGCATGGTCAACTGGCACCGCAAGGAGCTGAAAATGTGGGCTGTACAGCTCTGTGACGGACCGCGCCCCTGGGATTCGGCCCGTTCGGAGGCGGAGAAAAAATTCTTTAAATACGCCATCGACAACGCCGGCACCGACGCTTTTACCGGCCGTGTCAAGTAAGGTTTGAAGCGGAAATATTCTAGTCCTGAAATAGGGTTACACAAAAAGTAACACTATGGAAGAAGAAATTAGGAGAGAGTACATTAAGCGCAGTCAGCAGGTATATTGAATTTGAAATTAATAAATATTGGCTAAATAATTAACCTCGTATCAGGGTTGATCGCTTATGGGCACTTGCTGAAACAACCTTCCCTTAACTTGGAAATCATTGACCCTCGACTTTAAAATTGTAATTTTATGTCGAACTAACGTTCTATTATCAAAACTCACTCTTCCCTGAAATGCAGGGGCTTACTTTTTATAATAGAAAATGTTGACAAAAATAAACTACCATTAGAAAGAATTAGAAAGACTCGAAAAACTAGTTAAATCATAAAGCGAAAAGGTCTGGTATTTTTGTGGTGGTTAATAACCCCGTTCTCAAATATATCAAAGTAAATAGTCTGCTACTGCAGACTTAAAGAACACAGAAGTAAGTCTTTACAGTCAAATCTGCAACCATCGATATGAAAGAAACACTAACAGCAAAAGGTTGAAAAATGATTGGATTGTTTCAGAAAAGTTTTGTATCATTGCAAGAAGGGTTTTTATCCGGGTGCCCTCAAAAAATGATATTTCAGAGGATTCAGGTTATCTATCCCTTCATATATGAATAATTCAGGCTAATTTCTCTAAATAGAACTGGTTGGAATTTTTTCAATATGCAGGATAAGCGGAGATACTATTGCCGGGGGGAAGTAGATCATCTTTTCGAACTGACAAAAGGTGGAGATGAGAAAGCTTTTGAAATGTTGTTTTCTGTTTTCTTCCCCAGGTTAAACGACTTTGCTGCAAAAGTAATCAAAGACGATGTCATATCCCAGGATATGGTACAGGAGGTGTTTGTGAAGTTATGGGAAAAAAGGGATGCTATTGCCAGCATTAATATCGGAGCCCTCCTTTTCCGAATGGTTCGGAACCGGTGTATTGACTATATAAAACAGATGCGGGTTTTGAATAACCGGATAATTGAATTCGACGGTTTATCAAGGTATGAAGAATTGTATCGTATCGACTTTGTCGGAAACGACCCTTATATTCTGATTGAAAAAGAGTTGCAACTCGAAATTGAAAAAACCCTGTCTGAATTGCCTGAAAGGTGCCGTGAAGTATTTATCCTAAGCCGTCTGAAAGGCTTAAAGAACCGGGAGATTTCAGAGAAGTTACAAATCAGCATAAAGAATGTGGAACGGCATATCCACCGTGCACTGAATCATTTCAGAAAAACCTATGTAGCTGAATTTCCCATAGAAATGATAATACTGGTTTTAAGCGCCCTGGAAGTTTGAAATCATCATAATTCCCAGTTGCTTGGTTTCATCTGCCGCAACCAACACCTTTTTGCGGATTTTTAAATTTCACAAAAAAAATCACGATCTGATGATGGGTAGAACCATCCTTTTCCAGTTATTATAGTGTAAACCGGGTACTAATATGGTTACAGAAGAAACTAAGGCTATTGTTCAACGCTATTTCCGGGGGCAGTTGTCAGATAATGAATATGAAAGGCTAACATCGTATCTAAAGGACAGAGGAATCCGGGAATACTTTGACCAGGTCAGGATGGAGTGGGAAAAGAATCCCGAATGGACCACTGACGGACTTCGGAATTGGAAGCAGCTTCAATATAAAATCAGAAACTATAAAATTGACAGGAAAGCCAGCGCACCTTTCACTAAATGGTGGGTAAAAGCTGCATCTTTGGCAGCAGTGCTGGTTATCGGGCTTCTTTTGGGGAGCATTGCTACAAAGATGGTTTCAGATGAGAGTGTAAAGCCTGAAGAGATTGTATTTGAAACCCCCCGTGGAGAAAAATCTTTAGTCAGGTTGCCCGATGGCACGGTAGTATGGCTGAATGCCAAATCGAGGCTTGTGTACCGGTCATTCACATCAAAAAACCGGACGGTGGAATTGACCGGGGAAGCATTTTTTAAAGTTGCCAGGGATGAACATGCCCCCTTTTTCGTGAAGACCAATGAGTGTACAGTGGAAGTGTTGGGGACCACTTTCAATGTGATGGCCTATGATGAATTCGGGCGAAAGGAGATTACTCTGCTGGAAGGAATGGTAAATGTACAGGTTAGGGATGTGAAGAAGGGACTCGATCCGGGACAAGCGCTGATATTCAGAGATAATAAAATCAGGATTGTGGCAGCAGACACCATGAGGGCCGTAGGTTGGGTTAGCAACAAATTTAATTTTTACAACATTCCGCTGTCGGAGCTGATAAAAAGACTTGAGAACTGGTACGATGTGGATATTCAGCTTGAAAATCCTTCACGAAGGGAAGTCAATTACACGGGAACCTTCAAAAACGAAGAGACCATCTGGCAGGTGCTGGATGCCATCAGGGTGTACACCCCCATAAGTTATACAC
>CAZLDP010000182.1:0-5872 GCA_964558145.1 uncultured Prolixibacteraceae bacterium
GGTTTGGACCGGGACTTCGGCCGAACCAAACTATTTCAACGGAGAAAAAAAAGAGCGGGTGTTTGAAACTGCCTTTCTGGAATACGGTTGTATGGAAGCCATGACTGCCCCAACAGGAAGGAAAATGTTTTTTTTGACCGATCCTATTGAGGACAGGGAGTTTGATTGGCCCTATTTTAAAAAGAATTACCAGGCTACTTTCACGGCGCAACTGCTCTATCCCAGCATCGACAACTATGAGGTGATGCCCTGGCCCGACCGGATTTATGAAAAATTATACTATACAAGTGCCCATTTTCAAAAGGGAGGAGGTATTGAAGGCTCCAGGAATATGCAACTGATTGATCCGGAAAATGCGGACAAAGACGTAAAGGAGCGCATTCCCCGTTTCTATTCAACACAGATGCAGGTAATGATTAACTCATTGAATTATATGCCTTTATCGGACAATGAGGTCAGCGGATCAAAGGGAGTCAGCGTCTTAATGGCCAATTCACTGATGTTTCAAAGAACTCCCGATCCGATTGAAGGCTACGATGATCCGCAACTTTCAAACTTTTATGGAGAGGCGCTTCCATTTCTGAAACGGGGAGTTCCTTTGAATCTTTTGCACATCGAAAATGTTTCGTATCCAGCCACATGGAAAGATACCAAAGTGCTGCTGATGTCCTATTCCAACCTGAAACCTTTGGATAAGGAGGCTCATTCCCATATTGCAAAATGGGTAAAAGAAGGAGGTGTAATCGTTTACAGCTCAAGAGATATCGATCCGTTTCATTCGGTTCAGGAATGGTGGAACCAGGGAGAGTATCAATACAAAAGAGCATCGGACCACCTGTTCCAACTTCTTGGCATCGGAGAGAATCCTCAGGAAGGTGAATATACCTGTGGAAAAGGAACTGTTTTTATAATCCGGAAAGATCCGAAAGAGTTTGTCTTATCGAAAGATGGCGACCACGAATATGTCGACATTGTTCAAAAATTGTATGAAGAAAAGGCTAAGGCTGGACCGCTGATCTTCAAAAACAACTTTTATCTGGAAAGAGGCCCCTATGTTATGATTGCGGTGATGGACGAAAGTATAAACACGGAACCCTTTACCATCACTGGATTATTTCTTGATCTGTTTGATCCGGAGTTGCCGGTTTTAACAGAAAAAACTGTTTCCCCGGGAGATCAGGCTTTTCTTTTTAATATTGAGCATATTAAAAACACGACCAAACCGCAGATACTGGCGTCTGCTTCCCGTTCATATGATGAAATCATTGCCGGGAAAAGCTATTCCTTTGTTGCGAAAAGTCCGCTGAACACCACGAATGTGACGCGGGTGTTGTTGCCTTCGCGTCTGAAATCTGCCGTTTTTACCGACTTAGCAGGAAACCCAACACATGAAGCTACATGGGCGTGGGACGATAAAAGCCAGACCTGTTTGTTGAAATTTGAGAATAACCCGGATGGAGTAAAAGTGTTATTAGAATGGTAGTTCTTCCGAGGATCCCCGATTTAAACCAAAACCCTGAGAAGTATTATTCAGCATAACTTGTTCACAAACAATTTCGGAATGGATATTTATAATTTGTTATAATTTTAGCATTTATTTTATTAAATTTGTAGAAAATGGCGATTTTGACGAGGATAATGAAATTTTTATTTTATATTTTTTGCTCCATACCCTCTTTACCCTATACCGCATTAAATGCCAGAACTCAGGACAAATTCTTGCTTACCAGCCGGAACAAGATTTACTGAACCAATAAATAAAGACGACTGACTATGAAAAAACAGGAAAATTTAAAACCGGGGTTATCGGTTATCACAATTACCCTTTCCCTGTCATTAATTTTCCAGGGTTGCAACAAACTGAACCCGGACATTTATGACGCCGACGTCATCATTTACGGAGGCACATCGGCTGCCATCGTTGCAGCAGTTGAAGTGGTTCAATCTGGAAAAACCGCAATTGTTGTTTCGCCTGACAAACATTTAGGGGGTTTGACTTCGGGCGGACTGGGTTACACCGATACCGGGAACAAAGCCGTAATCGGAGGGCTTTCACGCGAGTTTTACCATCGGGTGTATAACCATTACAAGGACTCGACAGCATGGGTCTGGCAGAAGCAGAGCGAATATGGAAATAAAGGTCAAGGCACGGTAGCCATGGACGGTGAAAACCGCACCATGTGGATTTTTGAACCCCACGTGGCCGAAAAAGTCTTCGGGGATTTTGTGGCTGAAAACAACATCACCGTCCTGCGCAACGAATGGCTCGACCGCCAAAACGGCGTCGTCAAAAAAGAGGGTAAAATTGTCTCTTTCACTACCCTTTCTGGCAAAACATTCACTGGAAGAATTTTTATGGATGCCACCTACGAAGGCGACTTAATGGCGTCGGCAGGCGTCAGCTATCATGTGGGACGCGAGAGTATGGACCAGTACAACGAACAATGGAACGGCGTTCAAACAGGTGTTTTGCATCATGCTCACTTTTTTAAATCAAAGATTTCACCCTATGTCGTTCCCGGGGATTCCTCCAGTGGGGTTTTGCCACTCATCTCGACCAATTATCCCGGTGATTATGGCGCTGCTGACAAAAAAATCCAGGCCTACTGTTTCCGTACCTGTATGACCAACCACCCCGACAACCGGCTTCCATTCCCAAAACCCGGAAACTACGACTCAACCCAATACGAACTGCTGGTTCGCGTCTTCAATACCGGCAGAAAGGACTGGTTTTCTAAATTCGATGACATCCCCAACCGGAAAACAGACACCAATAATCACGGACCCTTCAGCAGCGACTACATAGGGATGAATTACGATTACCCGGAAGCCAGTTACGGGCGAAGAAAGGAAATTATCAAACAGCATGAAGATTACCAGAAAGGATTGCTCTGGTTCGTGGCAAACGATCCGAGGGTCCCTGACGATATCCGCACAAAAATGGCCTCCTGGGGGTTGGCAAAAGACGAGTTTATCGACAACGGCAACTGGCCTCATCAGATTTATGTGCGCGAAGCCCGGCGCATGATCGGCGAATATGTGACCACAGAAAATGACGTACTTATAAAACGGGAGGTTCCCAAACCCGCAGGCATGGGTTCGTATGCCATGGATTCGCACAATGTCCAGCGGTATATCACTCCCGAAGGTTTCGTACAAAACGAGGGAGACATCGGCGTCAGGCCACCCTCTCCCTATTCCATTTCCTACGGTTCACTGACTCCCAAAAAGGAAGAATGCACCAACCTGCTCGTTCCGGTATGTGTGTCAAGCAGCCACATAGCCTTTGGCTCCATCCGGATGGAACCTGTCTTTATGATTTTGGGGCAGTCGGCTGCAGTGGCAGCCTGCATGGCCATCGAAGAAAAGTTGGCGGTTCAGGATGTGCCCTATGAAAAGCTGAAGCTCCTTCTTCAGGAAAAAGGACAAATCCTGACTCTCGAGGATGCCATCAGGTAGACCGATTATTCCCTGGCCCGTTGCCCGGCTTCGGGATGACACAGAGATTATTATAGAAAAGCGGGTCATTTCATCAATCAAAAAAAGTATTATAATTGTCAAAGTGAAAACCGTCAAATAAATAAACCTACTTCAAGTATGAAAAGAATTAATTGCAAAATTTTTCCGGGGTTCTGGGATTACTGGAATTCCAAACTGGCTACAACCTTGAGATTAACAGGATTAGCTCTGCTTATCGGAATTTTCCAGGGTCATGCTTTGGAAAATGATAACCAACATTCCTGGTTAAATCCCGTTGTAAAAAACATCACCCCGACTGAAATGGTCAGCTTTGCTCAGCAGCAAGGCCAGGTTTCTGGGAAAGTCACGGATAAATCCGGTTCCCCGCTGCCAGGGGTGACAGTGGCCGTAAAAGGTACCACACAGGGTACGATCACTGATGCTGATGGAGCTTTTTCGCTGAATAATTTAAATCTGAATGCTACACTCATCTTCTCTTTTGTGGGGATGAAGACCCAGGAGGTGAATTTGGAGGGGAGGACCTCAGTATATACGGTAATGGAAGAAATAGCGATTGGGTTGGATGAAGTGGTGGCAATTGGGTATGGAACTCAAAAAAAGAGGGACGTGATAGGGTCAATTGCTTCATTATCGGCTGACGATGTAAAGAAAATATCCCCCAATTCGATCGAATCAACCCTTCAGGGAATGGCTGCCGGAGTGCAGGTAAACTCAGGCGCCGGTATTCCCGGGGCTCCGCAACAGATTAAAGTTCGGGGTGTTGGCTCGATTTCTTCAGGTACCGATCCGCTTTGGATTGTGGATGGAATTCCTGTTGTAAGCGGTACATTGGACAGGAGCTACGACGGCGAGACCAATCAGAGTATCCTCGCGATGATTAATCCAAACGACATCGAGACCATCCAGGTACTTAAGGATGCCGCAGCCACGTCAATTTACGGTTCCCGTGGTTCTAACGGGGTTATTTTGGTTACCACCAAGACAGGGAAAAAAGGACAATCCAAGATTGATGTTGACTTAAAAACCGGGATTAGCAATTGGGCAAAAAGTGATATCGGTTATGCAAATAACACCGATTATATTGAGATAATGGATATTGCTTTCAAAAACAGGGGCGCCGGTGAATACAGTATTGAAAATACGATTAAAAATTTAGACGGGGGTAGTGAAACAATGACCCGTGAAGAAGCGTTGGCCACCAATACAAACTGGGTGGATGCCATTTCACAAACCGGTTCTTTCTATGAAGCTAATCTTGCTATAAGTCAGGGTTCTGAAAGGGGGAATTCCTATCTGTCGTTTAAATACCGCAAGGATGAAAGTAATCTGAAGTTTAACAGCCTGGAAACTTACTCGGCCAATGTCAATCTGAATTACAACCTGCTGAAAAATGTCGATCTGGGTTATCGCATGTTTGCCTCCTTTACTGACAACGACCGATTAAAATCAAGTGACGGGAAAGCAGGAGTTGGTGGCTGGGCCCAGATAAACTCCAATTCTCTTCCCTGGATGAAGATTTATGATCCGGCCGGTCTGAATGGATACTGGAACTCAAAAGCTGCAGTAAATGCGCTTGCAGGCATCGATCCAATAAACGCTCAGTCAAACCTGAAAACAATAAATGTCCTTGCCGGATTAAATGGAACATGGCATACACCGGTAAAAGGACTTTCCCTAAAAGGGGAATTTGGATTAAATTATGTGACCAACCGTGCACGTTCATGGAGAAGCAACGCAATCGTGATAACCGGGGCTGTGGCACAGGAAACCAAATACGATATTCAGACAGCCAACTACAATGCATATTTCAACTATGATGTTCCAATCCACGAAGACCATATTCTGAATTTGGTTACCGGCGTGGAAAACATGCGTCAATCTTCTCACACGACCACCATGAAAGGAGAAGGATTGGTGGGGCTGTTTCCGGAAGTGGGCACTCCAAACGTATTAAGCGGAAGTTCCGTATTGGGTGGCGAATCGTATCTGAGAGGTTTTTTCGGTCGTGCAAACTACAAACTTCTCAACAGATACCTGGCTGGTGTAAGTATCCGGCGCGACGGGATATCCAAATTTTCTCCTAAAAACCGTTGGGCAACATTCGTCTCAGGATCATTTGGCTGGATTATTTCTGACGAAGCGTTTTTTAATTTTGAACCCTTGAGTCTGTTAAAACTGAGAGGTAGTTACGGTCAGACCGGCAATACCAATATTCCGGGTGGAATCACTGCCGACCTCTGGAATATTAACAGCGGGACAAACTCCCTTGAAGGAAAAAACAATACCTATCTTCAAAGTATCGGGAGTTCTGATATTAAATGGGAAACAACCAACTCGCTGGATTTTGGTATTGATTACGGGCTTTTTAACAATCGGGTGAACGGATCTGTTG
>CAZLDP010000183.1:0-5869 GCA_964558145.1 uncultured Prolixibacteraceae bacterium
TCACAGTACTGTCGCGATGGGTGCCATCAGTCAGAATTTTACCAGTTGTCGCAAGGTTGTAAACCTCCGCTTCAACAGGAGCGGGCCAGGTCTGAAACTGTCCAGCAACCGCAGGAGTTATTTTATAGTCATTTTCGGCTGAATGGAGGGTTCCCTTTGTTCCCCGCAATTCCAGAAATCCATACGGAATAAAACTGCCTGAGCTGCCTTCCAGGATCTGGATAGAAACCAGCGCCCCTGAGGCAAATTCATAGGTCACCTGCATGGTATCCGGGATGGTTCGATCGTCGTCCACCACGAATTTTCCGCCATGCGCACTCACCGCCACAGGGGCTTCTTCGTTGATCAACCACCTGAGGAGATCAAGATAGTGGATCCCGTTGTTGGAAATCTGGTCGGCATACGCTTCCCACCAGCGGAACATGTAAGGTGCAATATTGTATTGATAAGGCCGGTACTCCCGTGGTCCCAGCCACATATCCCAGTCAAAATCAGCCGGGGGATTCTCCGGATTCAGTTTTCCAATCCCCTTTGGAAACATGTTGCTGACATGGCAGGCGGAAGCATAGGTAACTTTCCCGATTTTTCCCGCCGGAATTTCCCTGGCCAGCTTCTGGTATAGCGAAGAGCCTCTGCGGTTCAATCCCACAGCTACAATTTGTTTGCTTTGGCGTGCCCCTTCTACCATGGCTCGGCCTTCCGCGATGGTTTTGGAAAGGGGTTTTTCCACATATACATCTTTCCCGGCGCCAATGGCATCAAGGGTCTGAAGGGCATGCCAGTGATCGGGAGTGGCTATGCATACTGCATCGATCGTCTTGTCCTCCAACATTTTCCGGTAATCGGAATAGCGATCTACCTTGCCAGGAAATTTCTCTCCCATACGGGGTATACGGTTGCCTATCTCCTTGATATAGCGCGGAAGAACGGCAGAATAATCCCGTGAAACATAAGGTTCATACACATCACACAAAGCAGCCACCTCCACATCGGGCTGCTCCATAAAAATATGCAGAAGCTGGGTGCCCCGGTTCCCGACCCCGATAAATCCGACCCTGATCTTTTCTCCTGAACCGATGATCCCACTGTAGCGTGCAGCGCTCAGCTTCCCTGCCCCAAGGGTGATCCCGGCAGTGACCAGGCTTGTCTGCGTGATAAATTCACGTCTGCTGGTTTTTCCATTGTTATCTGTCATCATGCAGGTTTAAAAGTTTATCGATTAATACCATTGGTTTCTATTTCCTATTCTCACCATTCATCTGCTATTCCTCAACAAAGCCGGGAATTTTGAGAAGTTCACCG
Source organism: uncultured Prolixibacteraceae bacterium (assembly GCA_964558145.1). Lineage (GTDB taxonomy): Bacteria > Bacteroidota > Bacteroidia > Bacteroidales > Prolixibacteraceae > UBA1413. Next base: position 1,303 of record CAZLDP010000183.1, read on the forward strand.
CCTTTCAGCGCCGACTGGCGGGGCACAATTCCAGGAACAGTAAAGGCCAGCGCCTGGTAGATGTCCAATTCCGGTGTTCTATCCCTGACAATGGAATCGACGAATTCGTGGGTAATAAAGGTATGTAAACCTTCGTGGCCGCTGTTGTGGCGCAACGGTTCAGGCAACAATTGCCCCTTCCTCCACTCCGGCGCCTCATACTCCTCCACGGAACTGGCAGCCGGAACCGTACACAACACATGCTTGCCGGCCTTCAGTGAAGCAATGACATGTGGGGCGTGGTCAGGGGCGCCGGTGGCGATAAAGACCGCATCCACATTTTTGTCCTGAAGAAGCTTTTCGAGCGATTCATAACTTTTCGGCCAACGGTAAGTCTGCATCAGCTTTTCACACCTGTCGGGACGCAGGTCACTTACAGCTTCCACCCTGCAATGGGGGTGTTCGTGAAACTGGAAAGTGAGCCCAAATCTTCTGCCTAAAATGTCGATCCTGACTCTTTTTTCCGCCGTGTGCAGACCACTTCCTGCAAAGGCAGGTAAAACGGCGGTTGCAGCCGCACCCATCCCCGCCATCTTGATAAACCGGCGTTTTGAGTATTCCTGTGTAGTGGTCATATGCTTCCTGATTTTAATCTTTATCTTTTTTGAATTCAATATCATTATCCTGTTGGTGTAGAACCTGTTAAACGGTGATTCCAGAGCAGTTCCTGTGGTGTCCCTCGTTAATATCAGATGGATCCATCGTATCAGGATAACTCCGATTAAACCAAATCGTTTTAGGTTCATTGCAGCAGATTGTCAGTTATAATTTCCATTGGATTTTGTCTTCAGCTACCGGTACAATTCCGCATGCATCACCGGCGAAAATCGGTTGTAATCGTCGGGAACGAAAAGGCTGATCCGGTTTGCAGCGTTAAATATACCATAAACTTTCCGGATTTAAGGCTTTAAAACTGTCATAACTGATCCGCAGTTGCTGCCACTCTTCACTTCCCAGAACCGTTTCATCCGTGACATAAAAGTGCAGAAGCCGGTCATTATTAAGGGTGAATTCCTCATTTTGCTGAAGTAGGGTGATCTTCAACAGGTCGGCGCATCCCAGGCTTCCCTTCACCCACAGTGAAAAGCCGGCTGGATAAAAGGAGAGGTCAGACCTGAAATTTCCCCAGATTTTTCGCAAGGCAAAGCTTCCGGGATCCCTTCCCTCCAGCTTGAACGCATAGGCACAACGGAGACTACTCTTTCCCTGCTGTTTGATCTGGCTGTCGAAGCTTATCTTCACATCCGCGGTCAGTTTTCCGGTATCTTCTGCCAGCGTTAGTAAATAACCTGAACAGTCATAATCAAAATGATTCAGGTACTTTCGGGCCTCCACCAGATCAGTATGGCCGGAAGCAACAGACATGAAACTTACTCGATAGCACCACGATGTAAGCAGAAACAGGAAAACTGCGTTTCTCAGGATGGGTTGTAACCGGATACTTTTGGCCATAAGAACTAGACTTTTCTAAGAATGTCACATTTCAGAATCAATCAGGGGAATACCCACAGCATATGATCTTCCCCTGAATTATCAAACTGTCATTGAATCCACTCAGGAATTACACACCACTTCTGCATGAATCAGAATGTCACCGACCGTTCGCTGGAATAGAAGATATCCAGCGCGGCAGGTTCCGGAAGAAAGGCAGTCCGGTAATTAAAAGTACCTCCTGTCGGAAATTTCAGGAGGGTATCTTTTTCTACACTCCTGGGTATCCGCTTACTAACCATCATGTTTTCACTGTTCAGGTAGTTCAGTTCGACATGTAAAACAGTATTGTCTGAAGCTGACCACTGGACAATCACATCTGATCCTTTCCGGGTTAAGGATTTGTAGGTACGGTTCAGCAACCCACCCTTGTAGTTATCCCCGTAAACCCTTCCTACTGTGGAAGCCCTGACAGAAGAATTCCCATGCTTGTCGAAGGTATAAATGTCAAAATTATGGACATCTTCCCTCATATTAGTCAGCAGGAGCCGTACCGTATCCACACCTTCAGTTTTTACCACAGAATTGGCTATGGAATCTCTCCGGTTATTCCAGTAGACTTTGTAACTGTGGATTTTAGGGTCCGAAAGGAGCAACCAGGAGAGTTCAATCCGGTAGTTTCCTCCCCTGACCTTGATAGAGTCGGCCTTTGCGATGTAAAGGGTTTCTCCGACTTTTGAAAATTGGGAATAGGTATCCTCCATTGTTTCGCAACCCGGAATAACGATCAGTGCAACAATTCCCAATACTGCAATATGGATAAGTGATCTTATTTTCATTGTTCTCATTGTATTAAATCATTATTCAACAGGTTTCCCGAATAAAGTAATCTCCCGCAAATAAACGTCAGGATTTCCACCATAGGTAGACAAAGTTTTGAACCGCATATACCTGAATCCTGATTCCAGTACATTAAAATCGAAATCGTGTCCACTTGCAGCCGCATCCTGGTCGGCTTGCGACAACTGACCAACAGGAAGACCGGAAGGTTTGATGAGTTCAAACTCACCCAAAAGGGTCCAGTTATTCCAATCGGTACTTTTCACGTTACTTCCCCAAATCTCGAATTTTTTAGGAGTTCCCTGCGCATATTTCCAGTTGTTGTGGTGGTTAACCAAATCAAGATGCATTCGTCCAAAGATATAGGGGCGTCCCAGGTCGATCGTGAACCAGTTGGGAAGCTTAAGTCCGGGCATGTCCTGTTTCATGAAAAAATAGGTGGTAGCTCCGGGTGTCCACAATTGGGAAAGCGGACCATATCTGGGCATGTTTGAATCATCGATAAGGGCGGCATCCGACCACAAAGATTTGTCAAATTCCACCTCAAAGAGGGGAGTAAGTACCGTAAAAATCGTATCGGAACTATTTTCCCATTTATCCCTGACGAAAAATGCAAAGTCAGTAGGAACTGGATTAAAACCTCTTATCGAATAGTTTACAACCTTCGCACTGGTATACATGCGGTCGTACTCAATCCATTCTCCGGTTATCGAATCCTTCACAAGGGTATATACCGAATATTCATTCCCTGATTCGTTCTCAAAGGTCAGCTTAACTCCTCCAAATGTGGGAATTGTTTTTAAAGATTCAAAGAAAAATAGAATTGGCGCTTTGAGTGGGAAAATCGTAACTGTTACAGGTTCTGAAATATTCTCATACCGGTTCACTGCATTCAACGTAACCTGATACTCCATTGACTCCCCAAAACCCTCCAAAAGGACGAAATTCTTAAATATGGACGATTTGACAATGCGCTTTTCGTTGCCTTTGGGAATATAGACAGCCTGAACGTAAAGCAAATGAGGATCATCAGGGAGCGTATAGCTGATTTTGGCGCCACCGGCAATATTTTCGACCTTGACATTGGTTGGCGCAGCCGGAATCTCATTGGATTTCACAAGGGGTTCCTTTTTGTCTTCGATGCAATTCGACAGCAGAAAAGAACTGCACACCATAAATATTAATAACTTGAATTTCATAATGGTTATTGTTTAATTACCAACCCGGATTTTGAACTAAATTTTTATTCACAATCAGATCATGTTCCCGTATCGGCCAGAAGTAATCTTTCAGGCTGAAAGTCTGGTTAAAAAGAACTTTTTCCCTGTAATAATCTTCAGCCTTTTCCTGATCGACATCCCAACCCGTAATGGGTTTGTTGAGTTCCAGGGGTGCATCTTTCCACCGTCTCAGGTCCCAGAATCTTTCACCTTCAAGCGCCATTTCGATGGAGCGTTCACGGCGGATAATTTCGCGAAGTCCCTCTTTTTTGGAGAATTTTGAGGGATTTCTGGAAAAATTGCTCCATGATTCTTTCACTCCCGGCAATCCCCCTTTGGCCCTGATCAGGTCAAGATACTGGAATACTTCGGGAGAAGGACCATTCACTTCGTTCATCGCCTCGGCATACAGCAGGTACAAATCACCCAGGCGAAGCATCACCCAGGGATAGTTGGTGGTGGTATAGGTTGTCGAGTTGGTGGCAGTATTGGTATAGTTGACCAGTTTTTTGGCCCAATAACCAGGAACTGAATGCCATCCACCCTGTGTTTTCCCTAAGAATTGGCCAATCTTTGCCTCAAGCCAGTAGGGATTTGCATCGTTGTAATTGCCATTTCCATACCAGATGCCTCCGTCAAATCCCAGCGATCCATAGAAGCGTGGTTCCCTGTCAAAATTGAATTCGGCTGTAACATACCCTTTTTTGATGGTGTGCATTTCAGCATCGGTACCAGTCCGCAAATTAAACCGGTTGTTGTAGTCCCAGCTCACGTCCTCGTCAATCGGGACTCCATTTTTGGTATAAAAGAGATTGGCCACCTTCATGGTAACACCATAGCTTCCGTTTGATCCGGAATATGCCCGCTGGGCATTGTTCAAACCCCTTGGCGCACACCAGGTTTGCATATGACGGGTGGTGCTGCTGGTATTAGCCCAGATGATTTCGGTGTTCCACCTTTCCGTCACAGTACCCCTGCAATTCAGGTGAATCCTTGTTTCTTCCGATATCTGACCGGTTAACAGGGTGGGTTAAAAC
>CAZLDP010000184.1:0-5837 GCA_964558145.1 uncultured Prolixibacteraceae bacterium
GGGTACCGACATGGGTTTCCTTGACAACCGGATTTATGCCTCTCTCTCTTTTTACAACAGGATTACGGATGACAAGATTGCCAGTGTGATTCTTCCTACCTCCTCCGGAATTTCCAGCATCCGCACCAACAACGGAAGCATGCGTAACCGGGGGGTGGAATTGGAAACCACTATTAAGGCCGTGCAGAAAAAGGATATGAAGTGGGAAATCGGCATGAATGCCTCCTGGATTAAGAATACCGTGCTTAAACTCCCCTTCAACGGCAATGAAAATAACCGGCAGGGAGGACAGCAGATTTACGATCCCAAATCAAAAAAACTGATCTGGGTTGGTGGTTATCAGGAAGGTCAGGAATGGGGTGAAGTCTTCGGTTTTGTGAGCGAAGGGATTATCCGCACCGATGAAGATCTGGCCAAATACAACAAGATTGACCTGGCAGCCGGACAAGCATGGTACGGCGCTTCCGCAGGGAAACGGGTGGCCAGTCAGAAACTGATGAATGAAAGAGGACTTACCGTGGGCAGCGGATGGATCTCCACCCGCAAGGGCGACATGATCTGGAAGGATATCGACAAAAACGATACCATCGACACCCGTGACATGGTCTCCCTCGGTCGCGTATTGCCCCGGATCACCGGCGGTTTCAACACCTCTTTGACCTACAAGAACTTTATGCTGGCTGCCAGGCTCGACTTCGGACTGGGCCATATCCAGCAGGATCAAATGCAGATGTGGTCGCTGGGTTGCTTCCAGGGTGAATTTAACATGACTACCGATGTCAGGGATACCTGGACTCCCGACAATCCCAATGCAAAATTGCCCAGGTATGTATGGGCCGACCAGCTCAATACCAAAAACTATGACCGGCCCAGCAGTATGTTCTGGAGAAAATCAGACTATCTGGCCTTCCGCGAACTCTCTTTCAGCTACAGCCTCCCCTCATACTGGCTGGAGAAGGTAAAAATCCCCAAGGCTACCTTCACGGTGACCGGGCAAAACCTGGGATACCTCACCGACAAGATGCTGAACTTCCCCGAACGTACCGGGAACCAAAACGGAGCCTATATTATTCCGACTCAACTGATCTTTGGTCTGGATATTACTTTATAAATGTGGTTTGTCATCATAAAAAATGAGAATATAATGAAAAAGTTAAAATACTTGTTTGGATCACTGGTCATCCTCCTGTTGACCACCGTATCCTGTCAGGAGACGTTGGATCTCGCTCCGGTCGACTATTTTGGTGACGGAAACTATTGGCGGAATGAAGCCCAGGTTTCCAATTTCATGGTGGGCTTGCACAAGCAGTTGCGCGACAACCAGTTTATGTTTTTGCGGCTCGGTGAAATGCGCAGCAGCAACTACAGCAACATTGACCGTCAGAATACCTCCCTGAATGAACTGCCCATCATTGAGCAGCGCATTGACGAAAACTCCCCGGGAGTCTCCAACTGGGCGGGATTTTATGGCCCTATCCTGCAGATCAACCTCTTCATCCAGAAAGTAGAAGCCATTACCTTCATGGGCGAAACCCAGAAAAAGTACCTTTTGGGTCAGGCTTACGGTTTAAGGGCCTTCTACTATTTTCATCTGCTGCGCACCTATGGCGGCGTTCCCCTGTGGCTTGAACCGGAGGTGCTGAACGGAAATACCGACCCGGTGAAGTTGCGCAAGGCACGCTCCACGGAGGCTGAAGTCCTCACTTCCATCAAGAACGACCTGACCCAATCGGTCGCCAATTTTGGAAATGCAGCCAGTCCGGCCGAGAAAAGCCAGTGGAGTCCCCGCGCTACCCTGATGCTGAAGGGTGAAGTTTACCTGTGGTCGGCTAAAGTTTACGGAAACACCGGTGATCTGGCGGAGGCGAAAAATGCCTTGAATGCGGTTTCGGGAACTTCCCTTGTCCAGAATTTTGCCGACGTGTTTGCCTACAACAAGAAAAACAACAGCGAAGTCATTTTCGCCCTGCGCTACCAGGTAGGAGAAGCCGAACAGCCGACCTATTCCTTCTTTCTTTATTCGACCTATAACTTCGACAACCTCCACTACAAGGACTCCCTTGCCAGTGGTCCGCTGCTGGTGGATCCCCTCCAGATTGCAGCATCGAACCAATACCAGATTATTCAGCGGTACGCCTATACCTTCGAACTCTTCAAATCATACGATCTGAAGGACAAGAGAAGGGACGCCACATTCTATGATTTCTACAAGGTGACCAAGACCCCTTATCAGGTGAACATCAGGAATACGGCTCTTGTCAAATTCCAGGGTACCCTGAGCGCCAACAAACGCTATTTCGCCGATGACTGGCCGGTATACCGCGAAGCCGACCGGCTGCTCATGTTAGCGGAAATCGTCAATGCCGAAGGCGGTAACCCCTCCTCCTACATCAAGCAGATCCGCGACCGGGCTTTCTATCCCGATGCCGACCCGACTCCTTTTGTAAATTCAACTAAGGATAAAAACGAACTGGCTATTTTTACAGAACGCAACAAGGAGTTCGTTCATGAGGGGAAAGCCTGGTACGACCTGAGAAGAATGAAATACGGTTCCGACTTCCTGGTGTTTAAGAGCCCGAACCACGGCTATGGCGTGCTGGATAAAGCCACAAAAGCTTATATGATCCTCTGGCCTATCGAAAAGGCTATCTGGACCAACGATCCCCTGGTGGATCAGACTCCCGGATACCCTACATCAAAACCCAAATAAGCAAAGTGGCCGGGAACCCGGGTAATTCACTGAGATGGATACTTGCTTAACGAATTATGGAACCGAACCAATCGTTCGTATTGGAATATTGTAGTAGAAAGGAAAGAACCCGGTTCCCCGGGTTCTTTTTCCATGACCAAGACAGGTAAGACCGCTTTTTTATTAAAAAGTCAGATTAGCCCGTCAATACGGTAACAATCGTTATTTTTACAATTTTTGAAATACTGCAATCATGAAGTCAGGGAGGTATTATGTAAGGTTTTTTTATACTTTGTGTTTGACGGCAGCAGTGTCGTTGCTGTTCGTACAATGTAAAAACATCTTCCGGCCGGATATCAGGGATCTGGTATCGCAGGTAGAAGTCATTCATGCCAAAGTTCCCATGTTCCTTGGGGAATCAAACGAAAAGCTGGTCACTGTCAGGTTCGGAGTAACGGAAACTGAAAGGATTCCTGTATTAGAGCGTATCAAGGTGGTTTTTGACGGTGAAAGTGATCTTTCCGGGATTGAATCTGTTCAGGCTGTCTGTTCAGGAGGGCAGCTCCCGGAATTCGGATCTGCCGCACCCGTTGGGGGCGAAGTGGTGATAAACGGGAACCGGGAGTTGTCTGGAGATTCGGTGTTTTTGAGTTTCAACTTTACCCTGAAGCCCGACGCCTCTCTTTTAACCCGTTTTGAGATTCAGCAAATTGAGCTCTCCTTTAAAAACCATACCCCGTTGACTATTGATAGCCTGGAGCGGTATATGAACCGGGCTGCCTTGTTGTTGAGAAAGGCAGGTCAGGACAGTTGTGATACTTACCGGATACCCGGACTGGTCACCACCAACCAGGGCACGCTGATAGCCGTTTACGACAACCGGTATAACAACAGCAAGGATCTGCAGGAGGATATTGACATCGGGATGAGCCGGAGTACCGATGGAGGTCAGACATGGGAGCCGATGCGGGTGATCTTGGATATGGGAGAATACGGAGGAAAATCGCAAAGGCTTAACGGAGTGGGGGATCCATGTCTCCTCTATGATCCTGCCACGCATACCCTGTGGGTTGCAGCCCTCTGGATGAGCGGTTCCGCTCCCGACCAGATGCTCTGGTGGGCCTCCAAACCGGGGATGAAATCGGATGAAACCGGTCAGTTTGTGTTGGTGAAGAGCGCTGATGACGGCTTAACCTGGTCCGATCCAATCAATATTACCTCGCAAATCAAGGATCCGGCATGGCAACTCTTGCTGCAGGGTCCGGGAAGGGGTATCACTACCAGCAAGGGAATCCTGGTTTTTCCGGCCCAGTTTAAGGCCGACATTGGAGAAAAGGCATTAGACGGAGGTACTTATACCTGCCACTCCACGGTTGTGATCAGCAGCGATGGCGGCCAAAGCTGGCAGATCGGCACGGGAGCCAAATCCAACACCACGGAAGCTCAGGTGGTAGAACTGGCCGATGGCCGGCTAATGCTTAACATGCGGGATGACCGGAACCGTAAAGATAAAGGGGCTACCAACGGCAGAGCCGTGGCTGTCACCTCCGACCTTGGCAAAACTTGGGAAGTTCATCCCTCCTCCAACTCAGCCCTCCCCGAGCCCAACTGTATGGCGAGTCTCATCGCGGCGGATGTGACCATCGGAGGAGAAAAACAACAGGTACTGTTTTTCTCCAATCCTCACAGCAAAACGGAAAGAAACCATATGACCATCAAAGCCAGCCTTGACGGCGGAATGACCTGGCCGGCAGCTTGCCAAATAGAATTAAACGCTGCCAACGGCTTTGGTTACTCCTGTATGACCATGGTCGATGAAAACACGGTCGGCATTCTCTACGAGGGCACCAAAGACCTCATTTTTCAGAAAGTGCCTGTCCATGAATTTTTTAAACCGTAGTTTGGGTCGTCGGAGAAGGGATGAGGCGGTGTGCAGAATTGAATGGCTGACACTTTTGGGAGATGAGATATTTATTGATTACGTGGTTCATAGGTCTGGCTTTCTGCCTCCAGGCGGTCGCCGGATTGGGAATGCCTGCCGGAATAACCAGGGTGGCCTGTGTGGGTAACTCCGTTACTTTCGGATATGGCCTTGCCCACCGTGAGCGGGAAAGCTATCCTACGCGATTACAGGAAATGCTTGGGAATCAATATCTGGTGGGGAATTTCGGACGCAACGGGGCAACTCTGCTGTCAAAAGGCCATAATCCCTATGTTAAGTCAGGGGAATATCAAAAAGCGCTCGAATTTTTGCCCGACATTTTGATTATTGATCTGGGCCTTAACGATACCGATCCTCGGAACTGGCCCAACTACGGCGATGAATTCATAAGTGATTACCAGCGATTGATCGCTTCATTCCAAACGGGATCGGGGGCTTCCCCAAAGGTTTTTATCTGCCTGATGACTCCGGTATTCACTGGTCATCCGAGGTTCAAGTCGGGAACACGCGACTGGTATTGGCAGATACAGGAACAGATCAGGCAGGTTGCCTTGAATACTGGGGCCGGACTGATCGATTTAAATGCTCCGCTCAACTGCCGATCCGATTTGTTTGCCGACAACCTTCATCCCGATGCCATCGGGGCTGAAATCATTGCCCGTACTGTCTATGCTTCCCTGACGGGGGATCATGGCGGATTCAGGTTGTCCCCGGTCTTTGGGGAACATATGGTTTTCCAGCAGAAAAGGCCGGTGGAAATCTATGGGGTCGCAAACAGCAACGACACCATCAGGGTTACTTTCCATACGCACACTTCGGAAATTGCGACGGGCAGCGACGGCCGGTGGAAAATTACATTTCCCCCTCTGCCGTCCGGTGGCCCTTACCCGCTTCAGATCAGGGTGAACGGCGCTTTAATTGTCGATTGGCATGATCTTCTGGTAGGGGAAGTCTGGCTCTGTTCCGGGCAATCGAATATGGAATTCGAACTCAAAGGAGCTGAAAACGGGTTGGCAGAAGCCAAAAATGCCGCGGATAACAGACTCCGGGTTTTCAATTACAAAGGTTTTGTGAGAACCAACGACGTCGCGTTTGACTCCCTGTCGCTGCACCGGATCAATGCCCTTGATTATTTTGAAGGCTCGTGGCAAAGCTGTTCCCCTGAAGTAGCCCCTGACTTCCCGGCAATCGCTTATTATTTTGGCC